>JBBRFQ010000020.1:0-31112 GCA_038224035.1 Gemmatimonadales bacterium | reverse complement strand
TCTCGTACTGCTTCGCCACCCGCGCTCTCTCGGCGGCAATGTCGCCAGCGGAGATATCACGCAAACCGGCGTTCCAGCGAATGATGCGATCGAGCGTCATGGCGTCGTCATCGCGGCGCATGCGAAGCTCGGGTTCCGACGCGTGCCCCGTCACGATGCGGTCGCCTCGGGCGTACATTTGTCCGAATGATTCGAAGAGCGGAAAGGTCCAGATCGCGCCGGGCGCCGGATTGATCTGCCCATAGCGGCCCATGGCCACGTCGCCCACGGTGTCCCTGAGCGTGCCTTCGGCGTTGTATCGCTCTAGGGTCAGGCTGCGCTCGGCAAAGGCGGCGGGATCCGGTGCGCCGCGATTCTCCTGGCCGAGCATCAGCGCTCCGCTGGCCAATACGTTCACGGTGCGTGGGGAGTTCAGCGGAGTCGGACGCACCGTGCGGAGCCAGCTGCCGTCGGGCGCAAATACGAGAAACTGGAACGGCTCGTAATCGCCCACGTAGACGGTGTCACCGGGCCGAACGTGCACATGGTACGGTGAACTGAACTCACCGGGTCCGCGGCCCTGTCGTCCGGACGTGCGAAGGAATGTGCCGGTGGAATCATAGTAGCGAATGTCGTGCGTACTGCGCTGCGCGATCACAATGCGTCCGTCGGACAGGCGTGCGGCACCAGAGACATCGGAGAGCATGTACACCTCATCGCCTTCCTCAACGCCGATCGAGAGTGTCGGCGTGGGATCAATCGCGCACGTGCCCGCGAGTTGCATGAGGTCGTGTTCGGTGCTGATCACGCCGCTGCTGTCGCGCACAACGCTGGCAGTCGTCGATGAGGCGGATTCGCCACTGCAGGCGAGCGGGGCAGAGAGCGTAATGCTGAGGGCGATGCGGGTGCAGGACGTCCACGCATCGCGATGGGAGCGGAGCGGACTGATCATGCGCAAACATGGCGCGCGGTGCGGGAGATCGCCATCCAATCGGTGTGCAAGCGGAATGAAACTATTCGCGGCACCCTACGCGCTGAGTAACGTGTTCGCTTGCTCTGTTCTGCCACCTGTCCATCGCTCATCAAGGTTGGTTCGTGACGCGTCGTACGTTCTTCACTGTTTTCGTGGTCCTTCTGGCTGGTGCAGCCGCGGCGCTGTGGACGCCCGACCGGGACCGCGCGCTGCTCGAGTCGCGCTACCTGCAAGCGGCGACGGATCTTCGCGTGATCGCAAACGTGTCGCTGCACGTACGCGATGACGGCCCGCGTTCGGCGCCCGTACTCATTATGCTCCATGGGCTCGGATCGAGTTTGCATACGTGGGAGCCGTGGGCGAACGCGCTATCCTCCGAGTTCCGGGTAATCCGGTTCGATCTACCAGGCAGTGGACTCAGCGCGCCCGATCCCGGCAACGACTACACCGATGCACGCAGTCACGCACTGCTCGAGGCTTTAATGGACTCACTTGGTGTGTCGCGCGCCACGCTGATCGGCAACTCCATGGGGGGTCGCATCGCGTGGTCGTTCGCCGAGCGCTATCCCGATCGTATCGACAAGTTGGTGCTGATCTCACCCGACGGGTTTGCGAGTCCGGGCTTTGCGTACGATCAGCCGGCCGAAGTGCCGGGTTCGCTTTCGCTCATGCGCTTTGCACTGCCCAAGTGGATGCTGCGCATGTCGCTTGAGCCGGCGTACGCGAATCGGGCACTTCTCACCGACCGCGTCGTCACTCGCTATCACGATTTGTTGCTGGCGCCCGGTGCACGTGATGCGATGTTGCAGCGCATGCGTCAAACGGTGCTGACCGATCCGCTCCCGCGTCTCGCGCGCATTGCGGCCCCCACGCTCATTCTCTGGGGCGAGCGCGACGCGATGATTCCGGTCAACAACGCGAGCGATTATGTGGGGGCGATTTCCGGCGCGCGGCTGGTGACGCTGCCGGGCGGTGGACATGTGCCGTTTGAAGAAGCGCCGGCAGTGTCGCTCGACGCGGTGCGGGCGTTTCTGCGCTGAGGATGAAAGCGCACTCAGTACCTATGCAACGGCGCGGGTGAGATTCGAACTCACGAGACCCTTTCGGGTCCGCCGGTTTTCAAGACCGGTGCATTCAACCACTCTGCCACCACGCCAGTGTTCAAATTTAGTGCGAGGGAAGAGGGGACGGCAACTGCCGCCATTACTTCCGACGTGGTATGCCTTCCAGATCGCGCCTTCAGTTTACAGTTGCAGTTCACAGTGAACTGTAAACGGTCCACCCTCACCGTAAACAGAAGGCGCGATCCGTCAACACGGAGCCGTCGGCCGTAATGGCGGCAGTTCAGCGCTTCGCCAGCGCCGAGTCCCGCACCGCCTTGAACTCCGCCCCCGCAGACCACGTGGGCCACGTGCGCAGGTGCGCAACGCGCCAGCCGACTTCGAGCAGGGCACGGGCATCCTCAACCGCGCCGCTCAGGTCCCAGTCAGCCTTTACTTCGTCACTCGGCTTGTGATAGTCGTTGGCCGTGTATTCGTCGCGCTTCATCTTGCCGAATCCTTCCGGCTTGTCGATAAAATCGGATCCGGCATTGATGTACAGCGCGGGCACACCCTTCTTGGCGAACTCGAAGTGGTCGCTGCGAAAGAAGTATCCCTTGCCGGGCTCGGGATCGGGCGAGAGCGTGCGCCCCGCCGACTCGGCGACCGTGCGCAAGACGTCATCGAGCGAACTGTTACCGAGTCCCACCACGGTGATGTCGCGCGTGCGTCCCCACTGATTCGCGCCGTCCATGTTGATGTTGGCGAGTGTCTTCTCGAGTGGGTAGAGTGGATTCTGGGCGTACCACTTGGCGCCGAGCAGTCCCTGTTCTTCAGCGGTGAGTGCGATGAAGAGTTGCGAGCGTGGTGAACGCTCGGGGAGCTTCTGCATCGCCCCCGCAATCTCGAGCAACGAAGCCGTGCCGGTGGCGTTGTCGAGCGCGCCGTTGAAGATCTGATCGCCCTGATGCATGGTGTCGCGTCCGAGGTGATCCCAGTGTGCCGAGTAGATCACCCACTCGTCGGCCAGATTGGGATCGGAGCCTTCGATTTTCGCCACCACGTTGCGCGACTGCACTTCACGCACGGAGTTCGTGATCTCGAAGCTCGCCGTCGCACCGAGCGTCACCGGACGGAACTCGCGCGTGGCAGCGAGTGTCTTGAGCGAATCGAAGCTCACGCCGGCATTGGCGAACAACGTGTCGGCGAAGGCTCGGGAGATCCACCCTTCCACCTGTACGCGTCCAGCCGGACCACCCGGCACGTTCACGTCGAAGTTCTCGCGCCCCCAGCTATTGATCACCGTGAGGTACGGGTAGCCGGCGGGCTCGGTCTCGTGGACAATGAGCGCGCCGGCGGCACCACGCGCGGACGCCTGCTCGAACTTGTACGTCCAGCGCCCGTAGTAACTCATCGCGCCACCCTTGAAGATGCTCGCGTCGAGTGAATCGCCCGCCGCTGTTCGGATGGGTGGATCGTTGATCAGCATGACAATCGTCTTGCCCTTGAGATCCACGTCCTTGTAGTCGTCCCAGTCGAACTCGGGCGCAGTCACGCCGTAGCCGACAAACACGAGTTCGCTGTTGGCCAGCGACATGTTCGGCTGCGGATATCGCGTGCCCACCACGTAGTCCATGGGAAAGCGGAGTCGCGTATCGGCGCCGTTCTGCTTGATGGTGGCGAGCGGTCGCGAGGTAATGCCCACCAGGCTTACGTTCTGCATGTACGTGCCATCGGGATTGCCAGGCGCGAGGCCGAGTGCCTTGAACTGTTGCTCGAGATAGCGCACGGTGCGCTCTTCACCGACACCGCCGGGTGCGCGTCCTTCGAGTGAATCGTGCGCGAGTACCTGAATGTGCCGCATGAGCGCATCGGCCTTGAGGGCCTCGAGCGCCGGTGCCGCAGCGCTGGCGTTGGGGACTCCATCGTCACCGGTCGCGCCGCCGCACGCCCCGAGCATGGCAATCGTGCTCGCGGCCAGCAACACCCGCGAGAGGGAGAGAACTGGGGAGTGACGCATCATAGACGGGATGGGGCAGGGGTGGACACACGTGCGACGGTGTCGCCGGTACTGAGCAATGACTGTACATCCACCGCGATGCGCTCCGCCAGCTGGTCGAGTGGCAAATCGTTGCGGTCGGTTCCGAAGGGTTCCTCGATTTCACCCGCCAGCAACTCGAGTCCCATCGTCGCGAAGAACGTGAACATGCAGGCGATCACGGTGCCGTAACCGAACTCGCGCACCAGCCCGAACGGCATGATGACCGCATAGAGCACGACGAACTGTTTGATGTACGAGCTGTAGGAAAACGGAATCGGCGTGTTGCGAATGCGCTCGCACGCACCGGTGACATCATCGAACGCACTCAGTAGTGGTTGCAGCGCGATACGCGCCTCCGAGGGAAGCGCACCGCGTGCCACATCAGCGGCAACCGCACGGTGCATTTCGCGCGCCAGACGATTGGGTTCGTGCGGACGTGGCAGTCGCACCACGGTTCCCGTTTCGTCATCGGGGGGCACCTCGCGCGGAGCGCGAAGATGTGCCGCGAGTGCCGGCGGAAACGCGCTGAGGAGCGACGTGTAGTGCTGACGCCGCTGCACATCCGAGTCCGGCAGCTGCGCATCGAGTGCGTGCGCGAGCCCGCGCGAGATATTCACCAGCTGTCCCCACAGCCTGCGCCCTTCCCACCAACGATCGTACGCGGTATTCGTGCGGAACACGAGCAACAACCCAAGAATGATGCCCAAGATCGACAAAAAGCTCGGTCCAAGCGGAACGGCCACGCGAAAGTAGTCGGTCTCCACCCACACGACGAATGCGGCGTACAAGCCAGCGCCCACCACATCAAGAAAGAGCGTGCGAAAGACCGGGCTTCGCGGGAAGTCCACGAGCACGCGCACCCAGTTCTTCGGATCATAGAAAATCATGCGCGCTTACCAGTCGAGCCGCATGATGCGACCCCGTCCGCCAACCCAGGCGGTACGGCCAAACGCGTCCAGACCGGCGAATCCCTGATCCGAATGCGTGCTCCAGGAGCGGCCAGCATCGCGCGTGCTGAACACGCCGCCGAAACCCGCGGCGACGGCCGTCTCGACGCCGGCCCCGGAAACCCACGTCACGCCGGTGAGCGCACCGGGCAACGGAGGGCGTGTGCGCAGCGTCCAGGTTTTCCCTCCGTCAGCAGTCACCGCGACGACGGCCTTCGCGCTATCGCCGCGCAGATTGGTCATATCGCCCGCCACGCCGATGCCATGCTGCGCATCGCGAAACGCCAAGCCACTCGTACCGGCACTCGCGCTGCGCACAAACGGCGTTTCGCGCACGCGGAACGATTCCCCTCCATTCTCGCTCACGAAGAGCCGCGAACCGGGGCCGCCAGTGGCGATGAACACGCGTTCGCCCGCGTGCACGACGCACCGTCCACTGGCGGCATACGCACCCTCGCCGTCGAGTGGGGCGGGCACCGCGTTCGCCGGAAGCAGTGACCACTGTTCGCCACCATTCACCGTCCGCAACACGTGCGTGCGTCCATTCACCGCGTCACCGAACACCACACCGCGACGCGCGTCGAGAAACGTGAAACAGTCATAGAACGCGGCTGAGTCAAGATTGCGAAACTGCTCGCGCCACGACGCGCCGCCGTCATCCGTGCGGTAGATGCGCGATGCCTCACCGTTCCCGATCGCGAGCGCAAACGCGGTGTCGGCGCCGAAACCGTGAATGTCGCGGAACTGCAGTGAGTCAGCGCCCACCACCGGACGTCGGTGCCACGTGGTGCCGCCATCCGTCGTGCGCAGAATCGTGCCGCCGGTGCCCGAGGCCCACACCACGCTGGTGGACGACGCGTGCACGGCGAAAATCAGCGCGTTGCCACCAAACTCCTGCAGAGTGACGCGCGGCAGGTTGGCCGGCGCCTGTGCCTGCGCCGCGTGAGGCACCAACGCGGCAAGGGACACCGAAACGAGCGCGATAAGACGACCCATGATCATGGCTGACCGCCGGACGGAGAATCGGGACGACGCGGAACGTCAGGAATGAGCAGCGGCCCCACCGGCGCATCGCCCGGCGCGCGATTCAGCTCGGCACGGTCAAGGCCAAACACGCTCGTTCGCCGCATCGCCTGTGCCACGCCCCGCGCTTCGTTGAACACGCTGTCCGAGCGGGCCGCAAAGCCTGCGTTGGCGAGCGCCTCGGAAATCGTGAGGCCGGTGATCACGTACAGATCAGGAATGCCAACGGATGCATCGTCCACCCATCCATCCCGCGCGGCGAGCGAACGGTTGGCCTGGTAGGTGTCGCGCCAAAGCGTTGCACTGCGCGTCACGTCGACGTAGCCCTCGCCCTGTACGAGCACTACCTCACTGCTGGGCACGACCGGCGTCTGATTGATGCGGCGCGCGAGCCCCTGGACCACCATGTATGGCTCGAGTCCAAGCTCCGCCGGCAGTCCGCCCGCCGTGCGACTGAAATAGAGTGGTCGATCGGGCCACGAATCACGCATGAGGAAGTACACCAGAATATCGGACCGCATGAGCGTGTTGCTGCGGGCGGTGGCAACCAACCCATCTTTCTGGAACGTACGCTGCTCCCCCAACTCGACGTAGAGCGGAATAGCGTCGGCTTCCGCGTACGTGATCTTGAGCGCCGAACCCGACGGTTTCTTCCATTCGCGACCGCGATACACCGCCGGCCCGCGCTCGGCGTCGTACTCGTATACCGGACGACGGATCATCTGTCGCGTGTACCAGTCGGTGTTGAGCAACGATGTGTTCACGATCAGCACATCCCGGCGCACACCCTCAACTTCCTGCGCGTACCACAGCGGAAATGTGTCGTTGTCGCCCACGGTCACCAGCATGCCGTACGGCTCCACGGAGTTGAGCAGATCACGCGCAAAGTCGGCGGTGTCGGTTTGCGCGCCGCGTGAGGCCTGCTGCCAGTTGCCCACCAGCGGAAAGCACGCCACCAACAGCAGCGGAGATGCGAGCAAGAAATTGCGCGGCGATGGCACCGCGAGCATCTCGCGCCCATGCTTCACGTGTTGCGTACCAATCAGCGACGCAACAGACTCCCAGAGATACACCACGCCCAGCGCGGCCCAGACGCTCCAGGCAGAAAACGCCCACAGGTAGAAGTAGTCGCGATCGCGCACTTCACGATCCACATTTCCGCCAAGCTCCGGCGCTTGCGAGTGCCCGTACTTGAAGTTGAGGTAGTAGATCAACCCCAGCGTCATGATGAAGATGAGCGGCCCGAAGTACCAGAAACTCCGTCGGTCCTTCCGCCAGTGTAGCCAGCCGCCGAGCAAGCCGGCGATCAGGAAAAACACGGCCAGTGCGTTCTGGAGCCCGGGCCGTTCGCCGTAGGCGTCTCGCCAATACTGCCACTTGAAATACAACCAGTACATGCCAACCTGTGCCGTCAGCGGCGCTTGTCGCTGCGTCAGATCCGGCTTGCCATACTGACCGCGATTGAAGTTGTACATGAAGCGGTCGTACGTGAGTTGACTGAAGGTGCAGTCCACCGCGATGGCGTCAGCACATCCCGTGGGTTCGCCCTCGTTGATCGCCGGGAAGTGCGCCGCGCGAATAGGCTGCGTCGCGAACGGTGTGATGCCGAACAGCAACGCCGCGGTACAGGCGAACAGCAGCTTCCAGCGCAACAGCGTTTGCGGACGACGCACGAGCACCGCCAATCCAACGGCTGGTGCGGCCAGCATGCCGGCCATGTGATTGGCGTAGCCAAGTCCAAGCAGATAGGCCACGAGAACCAGCAGGCGATCGGCACGCGTGTCGTCAGGGTCATCGCACCAGCGCACTGTCAGCCACGAGATGGCTGCGATTCCCAGCAGTGAGACCGTATAGACCTTCTCGTTCACGACCGATTGGTTCCACACCGTAAAGGCCGTCGCGCCGAGCAGCGCCGACAGCGCGGCCCCGGTGAGACGCTGCCAGCGCTGCGTAAGCATGGTCACGAGCACGCGTTCGGTAATCAGGAACCAGAAGAACGCTGAGGCGGCGCTTGAGAGCGCGGCCAGCACGTTGATGCGCATGGCCACGCTTGGCGCAACCGGCAGCAACGCAAACACACGCCCGATGAGCAC
This sequence comes from Gemmatimonadales bacterium, assembly GCA_038224035.1. Classification (GTDB taxonomy): domain Bacteria; phylum Gemmatimonadota; class Gemmatimonadetes; order Gemmatimonadales; family Gemmatimonadaceae; genus JAABRT01. The sequence continues at coordinate 23,016 of JBBRFQ010000020.1, read as the reverse complement.
GAACAGCGGATTCCCGGGCGGATGCGGAATACCCACCACGTACGCGGCGGCGATGTATTCGCTCGTGTCCCACATGCTCGTCGTAGGCGCGAGCGTCAGGATGTAGAGCAGCATCACCGCGAACGCCGTCAGCGCTGCGACACGATAGGATGGCGTGTAGTCGAGTTCGGTGTGTGACGACTCGGTGGCGTTGGTGAGCGGAAGGGAAGGGGCAGTCATGTCGCCGCGGGAGGTAATCGATCAGTGACGGAAGAGACGCTGACTGGTGAACACCATCGTCATGTCGTGCTCGTCGGCTGCGGCGATCACTTCGATGTCGCGTACGGAGCCGCCGGGCTGCACCAAGGCTGTCACACCTGCCGCGGCTGCCTGTTCTACGCCATCCCGGAACGGGAAGAACGCGTCGGACCCAAGAGCGGCGCCTGTCGTGGAGTGTCCGGCCAGTTGCGCCTTATGCACCGCGAGAAAGCTCGCATCCACACGTGACATCTGTCCGGCGCCGATTCCGATCGTGGCGCCATCACGCACAAGCACGATCGCGTTGGATTTCACACTGGCGACCGCGCGCCAGGCAAACGCCAAATCGCGCTGTTCACTCGTGGTGGGCGGCCGCTTGGTCACCACGTTCCAGCCCTTGTCGAGTTCGGGCACCGTCATGCGATCCTGCACGAGCAGCCCGCCGCGCACGCGCTTGTAGTCCATGTCGCCCCGGCGCCACGTCGCACGTCCTTCCAGCACGCGCAGATTCTTCTTGCGACCGAGAATCTCTACTGCCGCTTCGCTGAACGAGGGTGCCACGATGCACTCCACGAACAGGCTCGCGATGGCTTCGGCCGCCGTTTCATCGATCGGCACGGTGAACGCGATGACTGAACCGAAGGCCGACACCGGATCGCAGGCCAGCGCACGCTTGTACGCATCGAGCGCGTCCGCACCGATGGCCAGACCGCAGGGTGTGGTGTGCTTGATGATCGCGCAGCACGGCTCATCGCCGAACGGCTCGGTGGCGAGCATGGCGCCTTCGAGATCGAGCAGATTGTTGAAGGAGAGTTCCTTGCCGCCCTTCTGCACGAGCCCACCGAGGCCGCGGCCTTCCCCTTCGACGTAGAACGCCGCACGCTGACTCGGGTTTTCACCGTAGCGAAGCGACTGGCGTTTGGTGAACGCCAGCGGATACGTCTCAGGAAACGGTTCGTCGCGACGCCCGGCGAACCACTGCGCGATCGCCGCGTCGTATGCACTGGTGTGCGCATATACTTTCTCGGCGAGCACGCGACGCAGCGGCTGGTCATCACTGCCGCTGGCGATCACCTCGAGCGCGCTCGCATAGTCCGCAGGATCCACGAGCACCCAGACGGACGCGTGGTTCTTGGCGGCCGAGCGCAACATCGACGGACCACCGATATCAATGTTCTCGATCGCGTGTTCGTCGCTGACACCGGGCTTGGCAACCGTCTCCACAAACGGGTAGAGATTCACGCACACCAGGTCAATCGGTGCGATGCCGTGCGTGGCGAGTGCCTGCATGTGCTCGGGCACGTCGCGCCGGGCAAGCAGTCCGCCGTGCACCACGGGATGCAGCGTTTTCACGCGCCCGTCGAGCATCTCCGGAAATCCGGTGACGTCAGCGACATCTTGCACGGAAAGTCCGGCATCGCGCAGGGCACGCGAGGTTCCGCCGGTGGAGATCAGCTCCCACCCGAGGGAAGCGAGGCGGGTGGCAAGTGCAACCACACCGGTCTTATCGGAAACGGAAAGTAGGGCGCGAGGCACGGAGGAAGCGGAAGGGGTCAGCGTGGGTAGAGGCGAGCAACGTCGTAGGCGAACGCGGCACGCGCAACCGCTTCGGCGTCGCCGGTGTCAGGGCGCACTGGATCCCGAGGTGCGAGATCATTGTCAGTGAGGCAAAATCGCACACTGGGCGGCATCGGCGCCGCTGGCGAGATCCCCATGTGCCCATGCACTCGACCATCGGCGCCGAGGGAGAGCGAGCCGCTGGCGACGGCTTCGGCCACCAGCGGCAACAGGCGATGCTCTACCTGGAGCACACGTGCCGCAAGATCAGTCGGCGTATCCCATGGGTATACTGGAACGGGCCACTGGGCGGCGATGGCGCCGCGGTCGTACTGCTCGTTGACAAAGTGCACCGTCGCGCCGGATACGCGCGCGCCCGAGGCGACGACCGCCGCGTGCACGCGTGATCCGTACATCCCAGCCCCGCCGAAGGCAGGAAGCAGTGCCGGGTGCACATTCAGTACACGACCGGGCCACGCGGATACGATCTCCGCTGGCAGCAGCTTGAGGTAGCCGGCGAGCACCACGAGATCGACGGTATGCTCGTGCAAACGACTGCGCAGCGCCACGCCGTCCTGATGATCGCTGAGGAGTAGCGTGCTCACGCCACGATCGCGCGCCTGCACCAACGCGCCCGCGTCGGCCTTGTCCGAGCCGACGCATACGATGGTGCCGACCGCCGCCGCACGCGGATCGTCAAAGTGCGTGAACAGCGCGCCGAGATTTGAACCACCACCGGAGGCCAGTACAGCGATACGCATCGGAGCCATAGGTCAGAGGTGGGAGCGAAGCGTCGCCAGAAAATGCGACACGGCGTCACCGAGCGAGGGCATTACGTAGGCGTAGGCGCGTGCTGACTGCACGTCGGCGTCACTGGTATCGACGCTGGGAACGAGCACCCCCACGCCACCCAGTTGCACGGCCGGTTGCACATCGCGCCACCGATCGCCGATGTAGCCGGAGCGCGACAGATCAAGCCCGTGGTCTGCGGCGGCCTTCTGGTACATGCCGAGCCCGGGCTTGCGGCAGTCGCACGGTCCCGTGATGTCAATCCAGTGCGGGCAATGATACGTGGCGTCGACGCGTGCGCCGGCGCGGGCAAGCTCCGACTCGAGTCGCGCGCGTACGAGTTGGTACTGCGCCTCGGTGAGCAGGCCGCGGGAAATACCCGACTGATTCGTGACGATAATCACCGGGACGCCGACAGTGTTACACGCGATGAGCGCGTCGGCGGCACCAGGAATCACGCGTACACGATCCGGATCGGACGGATAGTGCGTGTCGACCATGAGCGTACCGTCGCGATCGACGAAGCACGCCGCCTGGCTCTGTGCAGACACAGCCGCGCGGGTCACGTTCACCGTCGGGCGGGGGGGCGTGGTGGCGCCGCTGCCCCTCGTGCACCTGCGGCGGCGGTGTCACGCGTCGCAGCGGTATCCCGCCTGGGAACGAGGTACGGTCGGCGGGCGGTGCCGAGGATCTGATTGAGCGACACAATGTCCTTGGCCTCAACCAGGAGGCGCGCGTTGTCGGGCACCGGCGCATCGAAGATGATCAGCAGTTCGGTGGTCGGAACGGGACGCGACAGCTTGGGTGGTGGTGTGGAATCGAGTCGGGCCACGGCACGCGTTCCTCCCAGCGTGAGCAACCGTCGCGACTCGCGCTGAGCGCGCTCCACGGCGGCGAGACTGTCAAGTCGGCGTGAGCGCGCTACGCTATCCGCCCGCGCCTGCGCCGCACTATCGAGCTTGATGGTATCACGCGCGGCCACCGCCACCGCCACGGAATCAGCCCGCCGCTTCCGCTCGGTCGAATCCAGTGCCAACTGTTGTTCACGCGTTCGCACCTGCACCACACGCTGCGGAAGCGGCGTGGAGTCCGGCAGCGACCGAATCGTGAACTGCGGCGGCGTGTGCAGCTGGCCCGGTGCCAACGGCTTGTCAAAGGTGAGACGTAAGCGCCGGCCCGAATCCTGCACGGCGATCTCGGTCATGCGCACGGGCGTGGTGTCGTGTATGAACGAATAGAGTTCTACCGCGGCGCTGTCGAGCAACGGAATGCGCACCGTGTCCCACAGTTCCGTGCGTTCGAGCGTTCTGTTGTTGTTGCGATCGAGAAAGCCGCGCACGATGTACTGGCCGGGCGGAATGAAGCGCATCGCGAAGCGTCCCACGGTATCGGAGACGGCGATATACGCCACCGTTGTGTCGACCACACTGATCGCTTCCACGAGTGCGTTGCGGGCGCCCTTGCCAAGCGGCCAATCGAAGACCACGCCACTCACCGTCGTTTGTGGAATCGCGCCGCGCGTTGAGAACACGATCGTCATGGCGGTGTCGATCCCGTTGTTCCTCAGATCCTGAACACCGGGTCGAATGGTGATCGTATATACAGTGCTATCCCGGAAGCCGGATTCGGGCCGGATATCCATGCCCGATCGTTTCCAGTCCACGTTGACGGCGCCGCTGCGCGGGCTGATGAAGACCAGGCCGGACAGATCGCTCGCTCCTTTCGGTGTCTCACTGATCACTTCATCGAATCGAAGCGACACCACCTTGGGGCGCACCGAGGTATCGCCGTTCTCCGGCGTCACGCGCACAAGCAGAGGTGGCAGGATATCCGGCGGTCCGCCCTCAGGTGCGATCGCGTTGGCGCACGCTCCCGCCAGCCACGTGGTGACAGCCAGGGCGGAAACGAGCAGTGCCGCACGGGACTTCGCTCCGAATCGCATCACGAGCCCAGACGGGCAAAGCGCTCGAGCAGCTGCGCATGCCGTTCACGCCATTCTTCGGCTTTGGCGCGTTCCGCCGCGACGAGCGCCGGTGGCGCCTTGGCCGTGAACTTCTCGTTCGCGAGCCGTTCATCGAGCGCGACAAGCTGCGTGTGCAACTGCGTCGCCTCGGCAGCGAGTCGACGACGCTCCTTATCGAGATCCACCATACCGGCGAGCGGTACAATGAGCTCGAATCCGGCGCGCAGCAGCGCCTGCGCGGCGGCGCCGGCAGGCGCTTCGCTTGCCAGTGTCATGTTCGCACGTGCGATGCGTCCTGCAATGGGCACGAGTGACTGAAAGTCCTGTAGCCGGCCGTGCGGTGCAACCAACGTGGCATCAACCGGTTGACCGGGCGGCACATTGTACTCGGAGCGCACCTGACGCAGCGACGTCACGGCCAGGCGTACAATCTCGAAATCATCGCCGCCGCCGAGCTGGTCGGACACCGCACGCGCGACCGGCCACGGCGCGGTGGCGCAGTACGCCGACGGCCTGGGTAGCGGCACCCGCTGCCACAACTCTTCGGTGATGAACGGGATCACCGGATGCAACAGACGCAGCGCGGCATCGAACGCATGAGCGAGCACCGTGCGAGCGACTTCGTGATCGTCTCCTTCAACCGCGAGGCGCGGCTTCACCGACTCGAGATACCAATCGGCCAGCTCATTCCATACGAAGCGGCGCGCGGATTCGGCGTACTCCGCGAGACGCATACCGCGCAGTCGCTCGCTCTCGCTCCACGCACCCGCCGCGGGTCGCGCAGGGCCGAGCGCCGCGTCACAGTCCGCGACCGCCTCGTCGAGGCGATCGAGAATCCAGCGATCCGCGGCCGTCAGTCTGGCCGGATCAATGTCGGCCAGGGGGGCGACGGGGGACGCGCCCACGCGCGCGAGCAGAAAACGTCCGATGTTCCAGAGCTTCGTGCAGAAGTTTCGTCCCGGCGAGAACGACTTGTCGAGGTCGTCGGGATCGAGCATGACATCAACGCCCAATCCGAGTCCGGCGATCACAGTCCAGCGCAGCGCATCGGCGCCGTAGTCGCGCACGACGTCGAGTGGATCAATGCCGTTGCCCAGCGACTTCGACATCTTGCGATGTTGCATGTCGCGCACGGTGCCGTGCAGATACACCGTGTGGAACGGTGACTTGTGCATGAACCACTCGCCGGCCATCACCATGCGAGCGACCCAGAAGAACAGAATCTCGGGCGCGGTGACCAGCACGTCACTCGGATAGAACGCCTTGAGATCGGGGGCGTCTTCGTTGGGCCAGCCGAGTGTGCTCATCGGCCAGAGCCATGAGGAGAACCACGTGTCGAGCACGTCGTCGTCCTGACGCGGCACCGCACCGCACGCCGGACAGACGAGCACATCGTCTCGACTCACGATCGGGTCCGTGCCGCACCCATCGCAGTACCACACCGGAATGCGATGGCCCCACCAGAGCTGACGCGAGATGTTCCAGTCGCGAATGCCCTCGAGCCAGTTCACATACACCGCTTCCCAGCGCTCGGGGAGAATGCGCAGTTCGCCAGTGCGCAACGCGCTCAGCGCCTTGTCGGCCAGCGGTTGCATGCGCACAAACCACTGGTCCGATAACCGCGGCTCCACCACCGTGTCGCAGCGATAGCAGTGCCGCACGCTATGCTCATGCGCGTCGATCTTCTGCAACACGCCTGATTCCTGCAGCAGCGTGACGATCTGTTTGCGGGCGGCAAAGCGATCGAGTCCGCGCAGTGCCTCGGGGACGCGTCCCGCCGCGTCCGTCACTTCGCGTACATACCCTTCGGCGTCGATGATCACCGGCATCGCGAGCGCATGTCGCTTGCCGACTTCGAAGTCGTTCGCATCATGCGCGGGCGTGATCTTCACCGCGCCCGACCCGAACTCCGGATCGGTGTAGGGATCGGCGACGATCGGGATGCGCACGTTGGCAAGCGGGAGCAAGAGCTCCTTGCCCACCAGATCGCGGAAGCGTGCATCTTCGGGATGCACGGCTACGGCCACGTCACCCAGCATGGTTTCGGGACGTGTCGTCGCGACGGTGATGCCGCGCGAGGGATCGTCGGCCAGCGGGTAGCGCAGATGATAGAGCTTGCCCGACGTGTCGTGAAACTCGGCCTCTTCATCGGAGAGCGACGTGCCGCAGCGAGTGCACCAATGAATCACGCGATGCCCGCGGTACACAAGCCCGTCTTCGTGCAAGCGCACGAACGCTTCACGCACGGCACGCGACAGTTCGGGCGACAGCGTGTAGGCGGTGCGACTGAAATCGGCGGACGCGCCGATGGATTTCAACTGTTGCAGAATCGTGCCGCCCGTTTCTTCCACAAACCTCGCCGTTCGCGCCACGAACGCCGCACGTCCGAGATCGAAGCGAGTGTGACCGTCACGCGCGATGAGCTTCTCCACGACGTTCTGCGTGGCAATGCCGGCGTGATCGGTGCCCGGCATCCACAGTGCTTCGTCACCGGCCATGCGACGCCAGCGCACCAGCACGTCCTGCACGGAGTTGTTGAGCCCGTGCCCCATGTGCAATACGGCCGTGACGTTGGGTGGCGGGATCATGACCACGAACGACGGGTGATCCGCCGTGCGCGCGGGATTGGCGGTGAACACGCCGTCGGCGGTCCAGCGATCGTACCAGGTGCGTTCCATGGCCGCCGGCTGAAAAGTCGGCGGGAGTTCGTCGAGAGCGATGTGTCCGTTCATGTGGCGTAAGCTATGCGGCCGGTTCGGATGCGTGGGGCACCGAACCGGCCGGAGGGCAAGCGCTGCCGGTCAGTCGGCGCGCGGCGGAAGTGCTTCGGATGGCAAATCGTCGGACGGCACCACAATCCGGGCGTCGGTCGCGCGGCGACTGCGAACCGGGGTACGGACGGCGAGCTGGTCCACCACATGAAATACATCGGGAACGCCGCGGGCGATGGTGATCGCGTGCTCCACCTCGTGGTCCGAATGCACCCAGCCCGTCAGTTCGATGACGCCCGAGGCAATGGCGCCGATGTCGATGGCCCGCTCGCGCAGGACCGGGTCGTGATGAAAGGCCTCCAGAACGCGCGCCTCCAGCGTGAGTACATCCGGCGCGCTGGATCGCTGCGCGTCGGAGGCCCCGCTCAGGCGAACCCGGCGGATCGCGCCGCGCGCTGGGCCTTCGTGAAGATGGCTGGTGGACTCGGGCGAGAGCTCATCGTCGTGCTCGTCCTCGTCGTGCTCCTCGTCGTCGTCGTCCTCATGGGCCTCTTCATACGAGCCGTCAGCGTCGTGCAGCCCGTACGGCAGCTCGCTCTCGTCAATGTCGGAACCGCCGTCCGAATCGGCGACGGCACGTCGTCCGGGCAGGAGCCGGTCGAGTCCTCCCAGCCGGTCAGCGAGCAACACGCCGGCCACCACGCCCGCGGCGGCGCCCAGGGTCAGCAGCAGCAGGTTGTTGGCGTTCGAGGACTTGCGCATGGTTTGTCGAGGCACGAGGAGCTGCTGCATTGTGGCGCGGTACATCCATGAACGATAACTTGGCAACAGGCGCAGGGCGACCCGAGTCGGGAGGCCGGTGCCATCAGTGATACCCGCCTCGCCCTGTTTCGTCCCCCGAGCACGTTTTGCACGGAGGGACGCTCCTCTGTCCGTGTCCTGTATGTCCGATTCGAACGCCGCCGCAGTTACTGACCCCATCGTTCTCACCTTGCCCGACGGCAGCACGCGCGAGGTCCCGGTGGGGACGCTGGCGCGCGATGTGGTGGGCTCCATCGGTGCGCGCTTGCTGAGCGCGTCAGTCGCGGTCGCAGTCGATGGCGAAGTCCTCGATCTCGGCACGCCGCTTCGGCAAAGCGGCGCTTTTGTGGTGATCACCGACAAGGATCCGCGCGCGCTGGCGGTGCTGCGTCACTCCGGCGCGCACATTCTCGCCACGGCGGTGCGGCGGCTGCGCCCGGAGGCCGCGATCGGCTTCGGTCCGGCCATCGACGACGGCTTTTACTACGACTTTGACGTCGCCACGCCGTTTACCCCCGACGATCTGGCCGCGTTCGAGGCCGAGATGCGGAAGGTCGTGGCCGAAAAATATCCGTTCGTGCGAGAGGAAGTAACGCTCACTGAAGCACGGGAGCGATTCGCGGGCGATCCGCTCAAGCTCGAGCGCTTGCAGGATTTCGAGGGCAGCGACGAAGTCATCTCGGTGTACACCGACGGCCCGTTCGTCGACCTGTGTCGCGGCCCGCATGTGCCCGACACGTCGTCGCTCAAGCACTTCAAGCTGCTCTCCATCGCCGGCGCCTATTGGCGCGGCGATGTCAAGCGTCAGATGCTGCAGCGTATTTACGCCACGGCATTCTGGAAGAAGGACGAACTCGATACCCATCTGCACCAACTCGAAGAAGCGAAGAAGCGCGATCACCGGGTGCTCGGCCGGTCGCTTGACCTCTTCTTCTTCAGTCCGGTGTCGCCGGGAGCGGCGTTCTGGACGGAACGTGGCACGGTGATCGTGAACGAACTGCAGGCGTATCTGCGGGAGCTGCAGCGCGACGGCTATCAGGAAATCCGCACGCCGCTGCTCTACAACAAGTCACTGTGGGAAACATCGGGGCACTGGGGCAAGTACCGCGAGAACATGTTTCTCGTGCTCGACAATGAAACAGGCGAGCACGACATGTCGCTCAAGCCGATGAACTGTCCGTCGCACTATGTCATGTACGCGTCGAAGAAGCACTCCTACCGCGAGTTGCCGCTGCGCTTCAATACCTACGATGTCCTGCATCGCAACGAGGTGACGGGCGCGCTCTCCGGGCTCACGCGTGTGCGTCAGTTCCAGCAGGACGATTGCCACATTTTCCTGATGGAATCGCAGATCGCCGACGAAGTGAAACAGCTCGTGCAGTTCATTCTCGGCTATTACAAGACGTTCGGCCTCACGGCCACACTCAAGTTTGCGACGCGTCCGGCCACGCGCATCGGCAGCGACGACATGTGGGATCAGGCGGAAGCCGCGTTGCGCGGCGCGCTGGAAGCCACGGGTCTGCCGTACGAGCTCAAGGAGGGGGACGGTGCGTTCTACGGCCCCAAGATCGACTTCGATGTGCATGATTCCATTGGCCGTGCGTGGCAGCTTGGCACGATTCAGCTCGACTACGCCGCGCCGGAGCGTTTCGAACTGTCATATGTGGGCGAAGACAACAGCGCGCATCGTCCCGTGATCATTCATCGCGCGGTGTCGGGTTCCTTCGAACGCTTCACCGCGATTCTGATCGAACACTTTGCCGGCGCGTTTCCCGTGTGGATCGCGCCGGAGCAGATCCGCGTGATTCCGATTGCCGACGACTACCGCGAGGTGTGCGAGGCGCTGGTGGCGCGATTCCGCGCGAAGGGACTGCGCGCGACCGTCGATGCGCGCAATGAAACGCTGAACTATCGCGTGCGTGACGGAGAAGTCCAGAAGGTGCCATACATGGCGGTCGTAGGCAAACGCGAAGCGGAAGAATCCACGATTGCGTTGCGCGTGCGGGGCACCGGGCGCAAGCAGGAGATTCTATCGGTGGATGCGTTTGAAGCGCGAGTCCTTGATGAAGTACGAACACGCGCGCTGGTGCCGATGGCGGTACCGGTGTCGAGCAGCGAGGAGGCCAGCGCATGACCCCGGACGGATTGCTCGACCTTTTTGTCCTCTCACCGGTGGGTATGGTGACACTGGATGATGAGGGACGTGTAGGAGTGGCCAATCCGTCCGCGAAGCGGTTGTTGCATCCATTTTTGCGCAGCGGTGATCTGTCCCCCTTCTTCGATGTGCTCTCGCCATGGGTCGGAGATCTGGGGAGTCGTGCGCGGGCTTTCGAGGAGCCGCGCGGCGTGGTGCAGGAGGGCCTCACGCTGCAGGTCTCGGGTGGGCGTGGCGAGTCGATCGCCTTGCTGCTGTCGCTGGTCAAGCGCGGTACGAATCAGTTCATCGCCCTGGTGACCGATGCGTCGCGGGTGGCCGAGCTCGAGGCGGAGACGCGAGTCCTCGCCGCGCAGCTGCGCGCGGTTGATCAGGGAGTGCGGGACTACGCGCTGTATCTGGTCGACCAAAACGGCATCGTGATCTCGTGGAGTGAATCGTCGGAGCGGGTGCACCAGTGTGCGGCTGTTTCAATTGTCGGTCAGTCGATGGCCGTGCTCGCACCGGAAGATGCGGGCGGTGAGTCGCATGTGCGCGACCTGCTCGATGCCGCGGCGCAGAATGGATGGAGTGAAGAAGAAGGGTTCCGACTGCGTCGTGACGGCACGCCGTTCTGGGCCACGACGGTGGTGGCGAGCCTCGACGCCAACGGTGGCGCACGTCGATTCCAGGTCATCACGCGGGACCTGTCGGAGCGACGCCGTCTGGAAGAGTTGGTGCGCGACGGTGTCGGCACGGCGACCGACGATCTCACCGGGGTGGCGACGCGTCGCGGCTTCTACGATGTCGCCGCCACGGAAATCGCGCGCGCTCGGCGCTACGCACAGCCGCTCACGCTGTTGTTGGTTGACCCCGACAAGTTCCGCGATCTCAATGATGCCCACGGAACATCGTTCGGTGACGAGTGCCTGCGCGCGATTGCCTGGGTGTGCCGTCAGGAATCTCGAACGACCGATGTCATCGGTCGTGTTGGCGGGGAGGAATTCGCGGTGTTGTTGCCGAGCACCGAACTCTCCGGCGGGCTGGTGCTCGCCGAACGTATTCGCGAGCGCATGCAGCGGCATGTGTTTCCGGGTGTGGACAGCGGCGTGCGTTGCACGGTCAGTGTTGGGGTCGCCGAGCTGCGCGCGGGCGCGTCAACGGTGGACGGACTGCTTGCGCTTGCGGAGACGGCGGTGGGGCGCGCGAAGCAGGCGGGGCGGAATCTGGTGGTGGGGTTGGACGACGAGGAGTAGGCTGCCGCTACGCGGCGTTGCTTGACAATCCTCTGCGGCGGGCTAGAATCGTCATCGTCCCACCAGACCGCCCCTCCCGCCGGCACCTCCGTGTCCGACTCCCCCGCCTCGCCCGATTCAGCGCCGCTGCTGCTGGCGGTACGCAACCTTGAGGTTGTGTACAGCGATGTCATTCTTGTGCTGCGCGGTGTGAGCCTCACGGTGCCAGCGCGCGGAATCATCGCGCTGCTCGGTGCGAACGGTGCGGGAAAAACGACGCTGCTGCGTGCCATCACCGGCTTGCTTCCCATCCATCGCGGACGCATCACCAAGGGCAGTGTGCACGTCGATGGCGTGCCGGTGAGCGACGAGACGGCGCCGGACATTGTGAAGCGCGGCGTCGCGCAGGTAATGGAGGCGCGCCGCCTGTTCGCCGAACTCACGGTCGAAGAAAACTTGCGGGTGGGAGGATTCGTCCGCGCCTCGGCACCAGCGCGCGAGGCTTTGGAGCGCATGTACACCATGTTCCCGAAACTGGCCGAGCGGCGTTCAGCGATCAGTGGTTATCTCTCGGGCGGCGAGCAGCAAATGGTGGCGATCGGCCGCGCACTCATGTCGTCACCGCGGTTGCTGCTGCTCGACGAACCGTCGCTCGGGCTGGCCCCCAGAATCGTGGAGCAGGTGCGCGAAATTATTCAGGATGTCTACGAGAAAGGCACGAGTGTGCTGCTTGTGGAGCAAAACGCGGCGATGGCGTTGTCGGTGGCCCACTACGGCTACGTGCTCGAGCACGGCAAGGTGGTACGCGATGGACCGACCGCGGACCTGCGCAATGATCAGGACGTACGCGACTCCTATCTCGGCGGGCACGTTGGCGGCGGCGAGCGGCGATCGTTTCGTGACGTGAAAACGTATCGACGTAAAAAACGGTGGAGCGCGTGATGGAACGGCCGCTGCTGCGCTTTGACGGCGTGACGTTGCGTTTCGGCGGAATAACTGCACTCACCGATGTGAGCTTTGGCGTGATGCCCGGTGAACTGTTTGCGATCATCGGACCAAATGGTGCCGGCAAAACGTCGATCTTCAATTGCCTGAACGGCATCTATCGGCCGCAGGAAGGTCGCATTCATCTCGAAGGCGACGACATCACCGGACGCTCACCGGTCGCGATTGCGAAGCGGGGTGTGGCTCGAACGTTCCAAAATCTCGGGCTTTTCAGCAACCTGACGGTCCTTGAGAACCTCATGCTGGGGCGGCACCACTTGATGCGCACGAGTCTGCTCACCGGCGCACTGTGGTGGGGGCCGGCTCGACGCGAAGAGCTGGCGCAGCGTCGCAGTTGTGAGGATATCATCGAACTACTCGAGCTCGAGCAGTTCCGGTTTCAAGCCGTGGCGTTGTTACCGTACGGCGTGCGTAAACGTGTGGAGGTGGCGCGTGCGCTGGCAATGCAGCCGAAAGTGCTGTTGCTTGATGAGCCGGCGGCGGGGATGAACTTCGAAGAGACCGAAGATATGGCCCGCTATATTCGCGAGATCAATGAAGAGCTGCACGTGGCGATGCTGCTCGTGGAGCACGACATGCACTTCGTCATGGATCTGGCGCATCGCGTGATGGCGATGGATTTCGGTCGGGTGCTGGCAATCGGCTCACCCGCTGAGGTGCAGCAGGATGAAGCGGTGATCGATGCGTACCTCGGCGTGTCGTCATGATCGCGCCGCGTTGTACGCAGGGTGCCGAGGTGCCGCTTGATGCAGTGGTGACCCTTCCCGCACTGCTGGAAAGAAACGCACAACAATCGCCGGACAGCGTCGCACTGCGGCACAAGCAGTTGGGCCGATGGATTGAATATAGTTGGTCCGAATACGCCGAGCACGTGGCGCGTGTCGGGCTCGGATTGCGATCACTCGGCGTTGTACCCGGCGATCGCGTCGCAATTCTTGGTGACAACAGACCCGAATGGGTGTGGAGTGATCTTGGCGCGCAGGGAATCGGCGCGGTGGTCGTGGGTGTTTACGCCACGAGTCCGGCTGCCGAAGTGCAGTATGTCTTTGAGCACTCCGGCTGTACGGTCGCGGTTGTGGAGGACGAGGAGCAGTTGGACAAGCTGCTGCAGGTGCGCGATCACCTGCCGGCGCTGCGACACATCGTGCTGATGGAATCACGCGGCGCGCGCGCGTGGATTGACGGCGGGCACGCGATCACATTCGACGCGCTGCTCGAACGTGGCGCGGCGGCAGACGCGAGTGTGTTCTGGTCATCGATTCGCGCACTCGACGCGACTGATGTCGCGATCATTGTGTACACCTCGGGGACCACCGGGCCGCCGAAAGGCGCCATGCTCACGCACGTCAACCTGTACGTGGCGGGCCAGGCGTTCATGCAAATCTGGGAGGCCTCGCCCGAAGACGAGCTGCTCTCGTATCTGCCGCTCTGCCACATCCTGGAGCGCGCGCTCTCCACCGTCGCGGCGCTGGCCGCGCGCTATCGCGTGAACTTCGGCGGTGGCGGTGAATCGCTGGTTGCCGATCTTTGTGAAGTGCAACCCACCATCTTTGTTGGTGTGCCGCGGGTGTGGGAAAAGATGATGGCCACGATTGAGATCCGCATGGCGGATGCGTCGTGGCTCAAACGCCGGACTCACGCATTCTGGATGCATCGGGGACGGTCACTTGCGCGCAAGCGATTGGCTGGCACCCCCTGGTCGCTGCTGGATCAACTCACCTACGCAATCGGCTGGGTGCTGCTGTATCGCCCATTGCGAGAGCGGCTGGGGCTCGCGCGTGTGCGCGCAGCGGGCTCCGGGGCAGCACCGATCGCTCCTCAGGTGCTCGAGTACTTCTGGGCGATCGGTGTGCCGGTGCAGGAGGGCTACGGTCAGACCGAGGGCTCGGCGGTTGCGACGTTCAACCCACGAGGCGCGGCTCGTGTCGGCACGGTTGGCCTCGCCGCGCCGGGCACACAGATTCGCATTGCCGAGGACGGCGAGATTCTGGTGCGATCGGCCGCCGTGTTTCCCGGCTACTATCGGAATCCTGAGGCCACGGCGCAAACCGTCGATGCGGATGGTTGGTTGCACAGTGGTGACGTGGGTGAGCTGGACAGTGAAGGCTATTTACGTATCACGGACCGCAAAAAGGACATCATCATCACGGCTGGTGGCAAGAATATTTCTCCAAGCTGGATCGAGAACAGGCTCAAGTGTTCACCGTGGGTGCGCGAAGCGATTGTGATCGGAGATCGACGCAAGTACGTGACCGCGCTGATCGGTATTGAACTCGATACCGTCGGCGACTGGGCGACGCGTCAGCGTCTGTCATACACGACGTACCGCGACTTGAGTGAGCAGGCGGCGGTTCAGCGCCTGATTTCGGATTGGGTGAACGAAGTGAATGGTGAGCTGGCGCAGGTTGAGCAGGTCAAACGATTCGTTCTGCTGCCCAAGGAGCTCGATCACGAAGAGGGCGAACTTACCGCGACGCAGAAAGTGAAGCGGCAGGCCATCGTCGTACGGTTTGGAGAGTTGGTGGAGTCAATGTATCGATGACCGATTTCGCGCAGTATCTCATTGCAGGACTCGCGCTCGGCTCGATCTATTCGCTCATTTGTGTGGCGTTCGTCGTTGTCTATCGCGCGACGGGCGTGGTGAATTTCGCGCAGGGTGGGCTGGTGGTGTTTGGCGCATACGCCACGTATCAGTTGATCGCGTGGCAGCTGCCGTTCCCACTGGCGGTGCTGCTTGCGGCCACGGTGACGGCGGGACTGGGTCTGCTCATTGAACGCTTTGTGTTGCGCCGTTTGGTGGGGCAGCCGGTGTTCGCCGCGATTCTCATCACGCTCGGATTGCTCTTTGTGCTTGAGCAGTTGTGCACCACGATCTGGGGCTACGACCTGCGTATTCTCGGTGATCCGTGGGGCGTGCGTACGTGGCGAATCGCCGACGTCACCGTCAAAGTCACCGATGTGTGGACCATTGCCGCGTCCATGCTCGCACTGGTGTCGTGCTTCCTGGTGTTTCGGTACTCCACCATCGGCATCGCCATGCGTGCCGCCGCGAGTGATCCCGAAGCGGCTTTGGCGCACGGCGTGAGCCCCCAGATGATCCAGGGAATCGCCTGGGCGTTCGCCGGCGTGCTCGCTGTCGTGGCTGGCGTGTTCATCGGTGCGGGCTCGCGGGGTGTGGACCTCACGGTGAGTATGGTCGCCCTGCGTGCGTTTCCGGCGGCCATCCTTGGCGGGCTCGACTCAACTGAGGGCGCCGTAGCCGGTGGTTTAGCGGTCGGCCTCGTAGAGGTGATGAGCGCGGCGTACATCACGCCGAACGCGCCGTGGCTGGGCGCCAATGTGCACGTGGTGATTCCGTATGTGCTCATGATCGGTGTCATGCTCGTGCGTCCGTACGGATTGTTCGGTACGGCCGAGGTACGTCGCGCATGACAACGATGCTGAGAAATACGAGGCTGACGACGGAGTACGCCGACGATCTCGCGCTCTTCCGCTCGAGGCCGGCACAGGCGGGAGCCGTGTTGCTACTGCTCGGCTGGCTACTGTTACCGCACGTGTTAGGTGAGTACTGGGCCACAATCTTTGTGTATGCCGGCATAGCGTCGATTGGGGCGATCGGATTGAACCTGCTCACGGGCTTTGCAGGGCAGGTTTCGATGGGGCACGCCGTGTTTTACGGCATTGGCGCGTACGCGGCGGCGGTGTTTGCGGATCGATGGGGACTGCCGTTCCCGCTCTGGTTGATTGCCGCGGCGGTGGCGGGTGGTCTGGTCGGCGGACTTGTGGGACCTTTTGCGTTGCGATTACGCGGCAACTATTTGGTGATCGTCTCGCTGGGGTTACTCGTCATCGGACAGCACGTGTTCGAGAACTGGACCAGCGTTACCGGTGGACTCACCGGAACGGCCGTGCGAGCCACGGTCGCGATTGGTGCACTCGATGTGAGTGCGCTCACGCTCGGCGGAGTCCGCTTGTCTCGCAATCAGGGCTACCTCTACTTCGTATGGGCGATGGTGGCCGTGCTCGGGCTGGCGGCACACAACGTTGCACGCTCGCGTCCGGGTCGCGCGCTGCAGGCGATCCGCGATCGCGATCTGGCCGCCGAGGTGATCGGCGTGTCGCAAGTGCACTACAAGGTTGGCGCCTTTGTACTGTCGAGCGGCTATGCAGCCTGTGCCGGCGCATTGTACGCCTCCTACGCGCGTTACGTGAGCCCACTCGATTTTTCACTCTTCCTCTCCATTCAGTTCATCGCCATGATCGTGGTTGGCGGGATCGGCCGAATTTACGGGTCCATACTCGGCGCGGTCTTTCTGACGCTGCTGCCGCGGGTGATCGAAAGTGTGAGTGGCGCGCTGCCGTTCGTGAGCGCCGATGGAAGTGGCGGCGGGCTAACGGTCCAGTCACTGAATCAGGCGATGTTCGGTGTCCTGATCGTTGCCTTTCTGCTCTTCGAACCACTTGGACTCGCCGAGCTGTGGCGGCGGGGTACGCGCTACTTCAAGTCCTGGCCCTTCTCGTACTGATCGCGCTCTTTCCCGGGAGATTTGCATGTCAATGTGCGCCACGCGTCATTCGCACCCTCGTGTTCTGACGTCGACCGTCGGCCTTCTGGCTGGACTGCTGCTCAGCGCGTGTGGTGGTAGTGCCGACGAGACTGCGGTGCGAACGCCGGGCGTCTCGGGCGATACGATTTACATTGGCGCGCTGGTTCCGCTGAGTGATGCGGTAGCCGTAATCGGAAGGCCGATACTCGCCGGTGCAACGGCGTACTTCGATCGACTCAACGCCGAAGACGGTGGCGTGGGCGGGAAATACACGGTGAAGGTATTGGCGGAAGACATCACATACGCCAATCCGTCCTCCGGCGCCCAGAAATATCAGAAGCTCAAAGATCAGGTTGCCATGATCGGCCTTGTCGTTGGGACTGATCAGGTGAACGGCATTCTGCCGCTGCTCGCTGAGGACAGCGTGATCGCGGTGCCGACGACCTTTGACGCGGAGTGGGTCCGCGACGAGAATCTGCTCCCTTGGGGCTCACCCTATCAACTGCAGGCCATCAACGGTGTGGGTTATGCACTGACCGATGGCGGACACGTGGGCCAAACGGTGTGCACCATGTCGCTGGCGACGGGGTACGGCAAGGCGACGGAAGAAGGGGTGGAGTATCTTGCGACTGCGATGGGGTTTTCGATTCCCGTGAAGGCAACGTTCAAACAGGATGATCAGGATTTTGTCGCGCCGATCACGCAGCTCAAGAATGCCGGCTGCGGTATTGTGATGCTCGCGTCGCTGCCGAGCGTCACCGGAAAGGTGCTGGGCACCGCGGCGCAGCTGGGATTTGCGCCGCGCTGGATCGGGACATCACCGTCATGGCATCACGCACTCGCGGCCTCTCCGATCAAGGACTATTTGGTGCAGCACTACTGGATGTCCGCTGACGGCCCGGCGATGGGCGATACGTCCATCGCCGGCGTGCGTGCTATGCGAGCAGCCCAGGCCACGTTCTCGCCGGGCCAGGAGCCCGACTTCTACTATTACGCCGGATATCTTGTGTCCTTCGCGATTCATGCGATGCTGGAGAAGGCGGTGGCGGCCGGAGACTTCACGCGGGCCGGACTGCGTGCGGCGAGTCAGGCGATTGCGAATACCACCAGCGACGGGCTCGCGGGCGACTATACCTACGGATCGGTTGACTCACGCAATCCACCTCGGACGGGCACCGTGTTTCGCGTGAATCCGCAGGCCACCATCGGGCTTGAAGTGGAAAAATCCGGCGTGTCCGTTCCGGCCGCACAGAGTTACACGTTCGGGAAACGCTAGCACGAGGACGTCGCGGTATGACTGCAGATTCGCTGCAGGCCGAGTTGCAGACCGCCTTGGCCGATCAGTACTCGATCGAGCGGGAGTTGCCGCGCGGTGGGATGTCGCGCGTTTTTGTGGCCACCGAAGTCGCGCTGCGTCGCCGCATCGTGATCAAGGTGCTGGCACCGGAGCTCGCGGCGACGCTGTCAGCGGAGCGATTCAAGAGAGAGATCGCGCTCGCGGCGCGTTTGCAGCATCCGCACATCGTGCCGCTGCTGTCGTCAGGACTCGCCGGCTCGCATCTGTACTACACCATGCCGTTCGTCGACGGTGAGTCGCTGCGTGAGCGAATCAACCGTGAGCGGCCGATGGCGTTCGACGACATCTTGCGCATTATCGAAGAAGTGGCGCGCGCCCTGGCCTATGCGCACGAAGAAGCGGTCGTGCACCGCGACATCAAGCCCGAGAACGTGATGTTCTTTCACGGACAGGCGGTCGTGCTCGACTTCGGCATCGGCAAGGCGCTCATCAGTGCGTCAACGTCGGAGACGGAATTGCTGCGGATCACGCAGGTGGGGATGAGTCTCGGCACGCCAACCTACGTGGCGCCGGAGCAGGGCGCGGGAGATCAGTCACTCGATCACCGCGCCGACTTATATGCGTTGGGCGTTGTGGCCTACGAAATGATCACGGGGCATCCACCGTTTTCGGGACGCTCACCGCAAAAGGTCATCGAAGCGCACGCCACGCAACCGCCGGAGCCACTCGTGGTACGTCGTCCCAATGTTCCGAAGCCGCTCGCCGATGTGGTGGTGCGCATGCTGGCCAAGCGTCCGGATGACCGGCCGGCCACTGGCGACGAGATCGTGAAGGCGCTGAGCCTCAACATGACGCCGCGTCACTCGGGCGGCGGGCCCGTGGTCGAAAAGTTGGCGAATGCGCCGGTGTGGGTGCCGTGGGCGATCGCGGGAGTGATGACCGTGGTGGCGCTGATGATGGGAGTGTTGTACCTGTTCCGGTAGAGAGCACTCGTACGCGGTCATCGCGACGAAATAGGGCCCCGCCGGATGGCGGAGCCCTATGTTCACGCGGCTGCTCACCGCGTTGGGTTATACGTTCTGCTTCGCTTGACGCCGACGCGCCGCTGCGCCGAGCGACAGCAGGCCAAAGCCCATGAGCGCGTAGGTACTCGGCTCTGGAACGACCACGTTCGGGTCGCCGGCGGTCACGGTGGCGGCGCTGATGTAGAACTGGTCAGCGACCTTGCCCTGACCCGGAGTCACTGCGTAGCGGAAGTAGAAATCCTGGGAGACCTGGTTGATCGCCAGCGTGCCGACGCCGTTGGCCAGCGCGCCAGTCGACCAGCCGAGACCGTCGATGCTATACTCGAACACCGCATTCGGTGTCCAGCTCGTGAAGTTGTGTTTCTCTGAACGAAGTCCAACGGAGGTCAGCAGAACCGCCGTGTTGAAACGCAGCTTGAGCGTTTCGCCGGCGGTGATGTTGTCGTCGCTGGTGACGTTCGGTTGTCCGTCCCTGTCGAACATGTGGTACACACCCAGACCGGCGCCCTTGGTGCCGTCGCCGTTGTTCGTGCCGTTGTATCCGAGTTCACTGTCCTGCATGGCCATGGCCGCGTTGCCGTTATAGAAGCCGGTCGCGTCCACCGTAAAGAGGCCCTTGCTGAAGCTGAGCGGAGCGCCGATGCTGGCGGCGCACCAGTCCGCACCCGTGCACTGCGCGCCGTTGGTCGAAAGAAAATTGCTGGGATTGCCGATGCCGCGGAGATTGGCAAAGTCAAACGTGGTCTGTGCTGAGAGCGGCGCGGCGATGGCCGACAGGGCAACCACTACAACGCCGAGCATGTTTTTGGAGCGCTGCATCATGAGTCCGATGTTTTGAGGATGAGGGCCAGCCGGTGAGGCATGTAGCCGCCGAGCAAATCTCCTGACTCCTTAAGCAACTACTGTGCGCGGGCAGTCTGTGCGCTGTCATCGCCGCTGATTCGCGATCGGACAATCGACGCCGAGCGGCTTCGCCGTTTCATGGCTAGCACGCTGGCGACCGCGATGCGTGAGGGGATCCGACCGACCGTTACGCACTGCGCTCGTGCTGTCGGATGGCGGCCGCGCGGCCTCGCCCGCCAACCCATGAAGGCGCTCGGGTGGCGGGCACCCGAAAGGGAGACGTGCGTCGGCCGACTGTGCGATGTGGACCACAGTTCGAGGTGTGGGAGCCACAGCCCAAACGCTGCCGGCGGAGCGGAGACGCACCTGTGCTGGACAACAACCATCACCGCACCACAGGTTTCTAGGATGACCATCTATCTGAGACTGCTGTTCACCGCGTGCCTCGCCGCCACGTGCACGCTGATGCCGCTGGCGGGATCTGCCGGAGCCCAGGCGTCCACCGGCGTGCTGTCCTTGAGCGTCCGACACGCAACCCTGAAGAACACCGCACGACCTGCGGGTGTCCTCAAGGCGCAAATCGATTCCCTCGATCTCCTGATTGGCGCGGCGACTCGTCTCGGTCGCACCTCGGAGCTGCGTCGGCTGTACGCGCAGGCGAGCACGCTGCTGGCTCAACGTGAGTGGTCTCCCGAATCGGAGTACGCCGCCTCGCTGGTGCTGCGAACAGATCGACAGGTGGTTGACCCAGCGCGGCGCTGGTCGGTTCGGCTGGAGCAGATCTACTTGCCGTCGATCGCGCTGAATCGAGCGCTCAGCGCGCGCGCCACGTTGCGACAGCGAGCCGCTGGCACGGCCGCAAACGCACCGTTGGCGGTCGTGAAAGACCTTGGACTGTTCGATGGCGTGTCCCGCGACTTGCGGGATGCACCGTTTGTCATTGATGCGGATCTGCGCACACTGACTGATGGCACGTACACACTCGCGGTCGAGGTGCTCGACAGTGCACGTGTGCTTGGGACGGCGTCGATGAACGTCGTCGTGCGCAATGGTCTCGATGCGTCGATCGAGCGACTGGAAGCGGCAGCGGCAGGTGTCGCCGAACCGCTGCGTTCCGACCTGCTGTTTCCGGTCGATCGCTTGCGTCAGATCAACAACAGCCGGATTGCACTCAACACGTTCAACGCATCGCGCGCATTCGCGTCCGCCGAGTCCCTGCTCGTGTCGGTCAATGCCAAGCGGGATCCGTGGGCGGGACGCACCGGCGACATGAAGCGACACTATCTGCTCGAGGCGGCGGGTGAGATCATGCCCTACCGACTCTACGTGCCCAAGTCATACAACGCGTCGACGCCGATACCGCTCATCATCGCGCTGCACGGCTTGGGCGCGACAGAAGATTCGTTCTTCGACGCCTATGGCCGTGTGATGCCGAAGCTTGCCGAGGAGCGTGGCTACATCGTGGCCGCACCACTTGGCTATCGCGTGGACGGCGCATACGGCGTTTCGCTCGGCGGGAGTCGTGATCCGGCGGCTCTGCGTTCGCAGTCTCTGAGTGAACAGGACGTACTGCAGGTGCTGGAACAAGTGCGTACCCAGTACAAGATTGACGATGCGCGCGTGTTTCTCGTGGGCCACTCCATGGGAGCAATCGGCACGTGGGCAATGGCGGCGAAACGCCCCGGACCGTGGGCCGGACTCGGTGCGTTCTCCGGGTTCGGCGTCGCGAGTACGGCGCCGAGCATTCGCGCGATTCCGCAGTTTGTCGTCCATGGCGACGCTGATCCCACGGTCGCGGTCGGCGGTTCACGTGTCATGGTCGCGGCGCTCAAGGCGGCTGGTGCCAACGTGCGGTACATCGAAGTGCCTGGCGGTGATCACTCGAATGTGGTCGCGCCCAACCTCGCGGGGATGTTCGACTTCTTTGATACGATCCCTCGGCGCAGTGGAAGTCAGCGATGAGAAGCCGCACGGGTGGCACACGGCACGCACTGGTCAGGGTACGCCCTCGCGGCGGATCACCGGTGCGTGCAGCCATGGGGCTATTGCTCACGTGGGCGTGTGCAACACCGGATGCTGCTCCGACCGCAGCCGGGCGAGACTATCTCTATCTGTGGACTGCGTCGGCCGACACTACACAGCCTGATTTCCTCGCGGTGCTGGATGTCACCGAAGACTCTGCGCAATACGGCGCACTGGTCACAACGCTCGCCGTACCCGGACTCAAGAATGGTCCGCACCACACCGAGCACGAGATGCCGGCCGATGGTCAGCTGTTCGCGAATGGGTTCGGGTCCGGCGAGAGTGTGATCTTCGATTTGCGCAAACCCGCTGCGCCGAAAATCGTGCGCACCTTCGGCGAAGTGGACGGCTATGCGCACCCGCATTCGTTTGTGCGGCTGCCGAGCGGCAATGTGTTGGCGACGTTTCAGATGCAACACACTGCCCAGGGAATGTCGCCAGGCGGTTTGGTGGAGATGACATCGGCTGGCGAGTCCCTGCGCAGCAGCTCGGCGAATGTGCCGGGCACTGATCCGGGTCTGCGAGTATACAGCGCCGGTGTGGTGCCCTCGATTGATCGCATCGTGACCACGACCACGGATATGATCGCAGACTCGCCGGCATCCCGACAGTTGCAGCTGTGGAGGCTGTCCGACTTGTCTCATGTGCAGACGATCACGCTTCCCAATGGTCCTCGTGGTGACGAATCGATGTACACGGCCGAGCCACGCGTGCTGGCCGACGGACGCACGGTTCTGGTTTCTACATTCTCGTGCGGGCTGTATCTGCTGGAAGGTCTGGAGACGGACACTCCATCGGGGCGACTGGTATCCTCGTTCCCGACAACTGAGGGCACGAGCTGTGCGATTCC
>JBBRFQ010000019.1:0-33839 GCA_038224035.1 Gemmatimonadales bacterium | reverse complement strand
AGTGATTCGTGCAAAAGCGTGCCACCACGTCCGATGAACTGTATGCGATACTTGCTCCACGCCGTTTCGCGCACGGTCACGGTCATGCTGCGCGACGTCACCGCGTAATCGTTGATCTCGACGCCGGTCGAGGAGTAGAAGTCACCGCGCTCCATCGCGTCGAGAATCGCCGCGGGCGTGAGCGTGTCCGCGCGCACGAACACCCATCCCTGCCCGGGTCGCGACGCGGTGCGATCATCGTGTCGTTTGAAGTGGTGCGCGTCGTCCACGGCCAAACCGTAGAGCAGCACACCGCGCGTCAGAATCGTGTCCCACATCTGCTCGAGCGACGGCACCCCACCGCCACCCATGTTGTTCACCTGCGGGTGTCCGTTGAATACTTCGAACAACTTCGTATTCCGGAGTTGCGACAGCTCCTGCGCGGAAAGGGCCCAGCCAAAACTTGGATGGTTCACACTGGGCACTCCGTTGGCCGCACGGATCGCGTCGACGTTGCGCTGCACGACCTCCACGGCGCTCGAACCACCCTGCGGCGTCACCAGACGATCGACCGCCAAGCCGTTGATGTGCAGCGGCCGACTCTCAAACCGATCCGTCACCTCCTCGCCGCGAATGACGAGAAACCGGTTGTCGAGACCGTGCAGCGCGTTGAGGCCATCCACACTGGTGAGCACGTTGTGATCGGTCAGCGCCACAAACTGATAGCCGTGCGATCGATACCACTTGACGACGTCATCGGGGTGGGAATCGCCGTCGCTGTTGAGCGTGTGGGTGTGGGTGTTCCCCTTGTACCAGCGGGGCGCCCGTTGCTGCGTGGAGAGCATCCGGTTCTCGAGGCGCTGCAGCGCCGTCGTCGCGAGTATCAACACGACCAGCGTCAAGAACGGCAGGACTCGCTTGCGCACAGTTACTCCAGTAGTCGGGGTAGTTCGCGCAGCGCTTCAGCCAGCGCGTTCACGATTTGCTCCGCATCGTTCATCGAGAGACACATGGGTCCACGCAGCTTGATCACATTGTGGTGCGGACCGTCAGTTCCCGCCAGTACGCCACGCGCGCGCATCCGTGCCACCACAAAGCTGGCCTCCACCGCGGCCGGTGCCCGTGTCGATCGATCGCGCACCAGCTCCACGCCCAGGAACAGGCCGGAACCGCGCACATCTCCCACCATCTCCTGGTCATCGCCGAGACGACGCAACGCATCGCGCAGATTGTTACCGACGGCGAGGGCATGCTGCTGCAGCCCTTCGTCGAGCGTGACCTGGAGTGTTGTGAGCGCCGCCACACACGCTGCGGTGCTGCCGCCAAATGTGCTGAAGTACTCCATGCCGTTGTCAAAGCGATCGGCGATCTCCCGCGTGGTTATCACGGCACCCATCGGATAGCCATTCGCCATGGGCTTGCCGAGCACGACGATATCGGGTGTCACGCCCTGTTGCTCGAACGCCCAGAAGTGCGTGCCGATCCGTCCGAAGCCCGTTTGCACCTCGTCCGCAATACAGACACCGCCGGCGGCGCGCACGCGCGCGTACACGTCGTGCAGAAATCCGTCGGGCAGCATGATCTGTCCGCCGACGCTCGGACACGTCTCGGCGATGTATCCCGAAAGTCCCCGTCCCGCGGTACGTAACCGGTCAATCACACTCCCGACCTGCGAGGCGAACCACGGGCCGGGCGCGCCGGTGAACTCCCGGTTGCGATACACATCAGGGATCGGCGACGTATGCACCCAGTCGGGAGCACCGCTTCCACCAGCACCGTTGTGTTTGTAGGGACTGATGTCGATGAGCGTGGTCGTGTGTCCGTGATACGCGTGGTCCATCACAATGAGGTCGCGCGCGCCGGTGTACGTGCGCGCCAGCCGCAGTGCGAGCTCGTTGGCCTCACTCCCCGACGCGGTAAAGAAGCAGACACGCAGCGGATCCGGCAGCGTTGCCACCAGCGCTTCGGCATACCGCGTCAGCTGTTCCTGCAAATAGCGGGTGTTGGTGTTGAGCACCGACAGTTGTTCGCTCACGGCGCGCACGACGCGCGGATGAGAATGCCCCACGTGCGCAACATTGTTGTAGGCATCGACAAATCGATGTCCGTCAGCATTGTAGAGGTACTGCCCGGCGCCACGCACGATGTTGAGCGCGTCTGTTCCATAGCTCACGCGCACGTTCCGGCCCACGTGTGCGGCACGCGACGCGCTGATGGTCGCTGCGTCATCGTGACGAGCGAATCGCCCGCCCGGAATACCCAGCAGCAGGTTGGGATTGGGACACAGACTCTTCCACACACGCCGCTGGCTGGCGCGAGAGGCGCCGTTGACGTTGCACGGAACGTCGAGCATGTCGACGATCACCTGTATGTGCACGTGCGCCCACCAGTGCCCGTTGGTGGGCGCTTCCCCGATGCGAGCAAACTCAGTGCCACGGGCAATGGGTTGTCCCACCGCGAGCCCGTGCAGTGAGTCAACACTCAGATGTCCATACAGCGTGAAGAACTCCACCGGCGGCTCGTCCGTGGTCTCGTGTCGCAGCACGATCACCGGCCCGTAGTCGTGATAGCCGTCCGCATTCTCAACGCCGTGCACCACGCCGTCGAGTGGCGCAAAGAGCGGTGTGCCCGGCTTCGCTGACACATCGAGCCCAATGTGGATCGTTCGCGGCTCCACGCCCTGCGGTTCCTTGGGCCAGTGGTAGATGAGACGGGCTTCATCGTATCCGCCCACGCCGATGTGTGCGTCGTGCTCCGCCAGTACGCGTGCGATGCGCGCGTCGAGCTCCTTCGGTGCATTGCGTTGCGGATCACTGTCAATAAGCGCACTGCCCGCGCTGAAATCGAGCGGTGCAACGGGGGTGCTGCGCAGATCGTGGCCGAGCAGCGGTGCGAATGTTGTCTGCTGCGCACGCAGCCACGAAACAACTCGGTCCGACTGCGGAACGGCGGGAAGTCCGCAGGCGTCGCGCAGGATGTAGTGCGCGAGCCGTGGATGCATCGCCGCCAGCGCAGGCAGCGTCTGCATGATGGGCGCCTGGCTGATGCCCAGATACGCCACGTCGGGACGCTCAGCCTGCTGTTTCGCCGCCAGGCACGCGCTCACACACAGCCGCATGCCCATGAGTCCGAAGAGCGCGCCGATCTCGTCGTCGCGCAGCGGAAGTTCGGCGTGGTAGCCCGCCGCCACCTGCGCCGCGGCGCCAAGCGGATCGTCGCTGCCGAGCGCCACGTACGCCATCGCAATCGCGAGGTCGTTGACGGTGTGACTGAGCACCATGTCTCCGAAGTCGAGAATGCCGGTGACCCGTTGACTCGCGTGATCTACGAGAACGTTGTAGTCGTTCGCGTCACCGTGAATGACGCTGCGCCGAAGCGAGGGAAGCAGCGGCACGATCGTGGCGAGATGGTGCGCACTGAACCGGCGAATGCTCTCGCGCAGCACGGTGTCGGTGACCAGATGCGCGTGGGCGTGCACCACCTCCTGCGCCTGCGCCAGATTCCAGTGAAATGAGCGGTGCAACGACGGACGGTCGAACGACGCGAGCGCCAGATCCAGTTGTCCCAGCGCGCGACCGATGTCGCCGCGCAGCGCATCCGTATGCAGTGGCACCGCGCCGAGTGGCGTGCCCTTGAGTGCCGTGATGAGGCGTACCCAATGTCCGCCCACCTGGGTCAGTTCGTGCCCATCTCGCGTACGCACCACCGTGGGGCACATGCCGGTGGGCGCCAGATGACGCATGACGTCGCACTCCGCGTCCAGCACGGCGCGCGTCTCCTGCGCGTTCGCGACTTTGAGCACGTATCGGTGGCCGTCATTCGCGAGCAGCAGCAGGTTCTGATCCCGTTCACTCGGCAGTTCGCTCGCGCGCACCGTGAGGCCGTAGTGATCGGCGACCAGTGCGGCGGCTTCGGGGGGTGTCAAGGCCGGAACGAGGCCAACCGGTTGGGACATGCGCGGCATGTGAGTGTGGGCGGTGAAACAATGTGCACTGCCCAAATATGCATCGGTGCACCGCTTGCACTCGGCGCGTTGTCGCGGACGTCGTGTCCGGCACTCGGGGAGACGCGCGGCAGCGAATCGCCGCTCCTAGATGCTGAGGTGATTGATCGCATGTCGGGTGCGCGGGCGCTCACGCGTGAGACGGGCATGGCGCGGGTCCGTGTCTTTCCCGATCGCGCATTGGACCTGCGCGTTCGTCAACTGCGCTTCGCCTATTCCGATCTCACACTGCGACACGCGCTCCTGCGAGCTGACGGGAACGATACGGTTGTGGTGCGACTGAATCGCGTGGGATTCGCCTTGCCGGCGGTCACCACCACGGCCGCGCGCGACTGCCCGACGCTCGATGCGGATGCGGCGCCGCACGCGTTCTGGTCACTTGCAGCAACTCGGAATCCTGGGGCGAGCGCTACCGACCGGGGCAGGTGGTTCGCTTCGGAAACTTTGGCTACTCCCTTCCGATCCTGTTCATCGCCAATCCGGGGGACCCCGAGTTCCGGACGCACCACTGCGTGACGGCGGCGAGGGTCGAAAATGGTCCCGACGGTCGACGCGTCCGGCTGCACTTCACGCCCAGCCCATCGGCCCGAGACTCCGACTGGGAAGGCGACGTATTCCTCGATTCCTCCACCAGCGTACAGCACCGCATCGAGTTTGCGCTGCACGTGAATCAGCGCGATGGCCCGCGTCGTCTCGAGGGCTACTCCACGTTCCGCTCTCTGTCGCCGCTGATCGTCGTACCGGACACCGCGGCGGCGATGTGGTGGCGAACCGGACCGACCCGCGATGGCGCGTGGGGGCCGCCACACGTGGTGCAGGTGATTCGGCTTGACACGCTCAAGTATCAGCGCGAGAAGCCGCCGTCCTAGCGGAGCATCCCCGCTACCCTCACGACGTCTCTGCCGGTATGCTACAGGGAGTCACCACGTCGTCCATGTTATCCCCCGTATCCATTCCGCCATGTCGACTGAATTCACGCCCAGCCGCAACGAGAACGAGTACTTCGCTCGACTGGATGCCGAACTGCGCAAGGAACTACGTGAGCGCGCCGATGCCGAGCGTGCACAGCGCATTGCCGCCGACCGCAACAAGTGTCCGCGCGATGGCACATCTCTTGTGGCCAAAGAACACAACCACGTCACCATCGATCAGTGCCCGACCTGTGACGGCATCTGGCTCGACAAGGGCGAGCTCGAGATTCTGGCCGCGGGCCAGTCGGAGCAAACCGGTTTTGTCGGCAACCTGCTGAATATCTTCAAGTAAGCGGCGCTGCGCGGCGGGCCACGCGTGACGAGGGTGTGTAGCTTTGGGCATGCCCCCACGTGACGGTCCGATCGCGCAGCAACGCGCCCGTAACGCGCGCCTCACCGCGCGAGCGGAGGATATCGCCGCCCGTGATACCGTGCGTTACAGCGGATCGGACCGTGCGGTGACCGACCCTATCCCGGTGATCCTGCTGCCGGCGAATACACGTGGCACGGAACTACTGCCCGAGACAAGCCGCGCGGATTTTCTGTCGCGCCTGCGAGCCGCGATCGCGGTGGCGTTTGTCGAGCCGGTGCGCGACAACAGCGCGCCGATGTCGCTTGAGGCCGCGGCGGCACGCGACGACGCGCTCGAGCACGGAATCGCCGCCGACGCAGCGCCGGATGCTCCCAAGCTTTCCGCAATACTCGGCGCAAGTTGTGCGACCTGTCGCGGGGAGTGCTGCACGGCCGGGGGCACACATGCGTTTCTGAAGGAGGACAGCCTGCTTCGGGTGCGCGCGCAACTCGCGGCAGATGGCACGCCAATGACGGTCGAGTCGCTCGAGGCGCTTTACGAGTCGCATCTGCCCGTGCGGCACTACCGCGGCTCATGTGTGTTTCACACGACCTCGGCGTGTGCGCTGCCACGCGGTCTGCGCTCGAACCTCTGCAACCGCTACCTGTGCGGCGGACTCACGCAACTCACGCGTGCACTGGCGGCCACCACGCAGCACGCAGCCTACGTCGCAGCGGCCGACTCAGTTCATCTGCGCCGCATGGCATATCTCGAGCCGGCGGGCGCGCGCCTGATTTCACTGCGTGACGGCGAACGGGCGCCGGTGTGACGAGCACAGCGTCAGCGATTCGGACCGAAAGGAATCAGTCATCACGCACGCCGGTCGTGCGGAGTGCGACACGATACGAGCCTCGGTCTATCGCGGAAACGCCACCAGACTCTCGTGCCCGTTTTTTCCGACCGCAGCCACACCAAAAAAGTAGTTGTCGATAATTACGTTTTTCAGCATGTACTGCGTGACATTGCCGACAAAACGCGACTGCGTCCAGTTCACCTCGCTTGGCTTGCGCCAATAAATCCGGTAGCCGATCACATCGGGCGAGCCCGACGCCTTCCAGCGGAAGGTCGGTGATGGCTGCACCGCGCCGCGAATGGTGACAGAATCCGGAGCCGCTGGCGCCCACGCCAGTGAAATGAGCGTGGCCGCATCCAGCGCGGTGATCGAAGCTGCGTACGCGAAATCAACGCCCTCGATCACGTCACCATACGCGATACCATCGGCGGTACGCAGGTCCTGATGCTGCCGATTGTAATCTTCATGCGATTCCATGAGGCGCGCCGACGCTGATCCTTGATTGAAGAACGGCGTGTGATGTCCGCCGCGCCCGTAGCGGTCCAGACGGTAGATAATTTCTACGTCGAGATTCGGGAAGTAGCGGTCGGCAACCATATCGATGTAGCGCGCGAGCTGACGCGACGGGGTGTCGAGCTCGCCGCCGTTCGTCAGGATGCGACGCAACTCGGCGGCCGACGTAGTGGCCGGCAAGCCGGGTGCAAACACGCGCGCTTTCGTATTCTCGATCACGCCGTCAATACCGCTGATGTTGCCGATCATGTCGTTGTTGATCACCGCATCAATCCGCCAGCCTTCATCCTTCGCGACACGCGCGAGAATCTCGCCACCGAACAAGCCTTGTTCTTCACCCGCCAGCGCTGCGTACACAATCGATCCCGACGGCTGATACTTCGTGAGCAATCGCGCCGCCTCCAGTATTGCCGCGATGCCACTCGCGTTGTCGTTCGCGCCCGGCGAATCAGACGTCGCGTTCATCACATCAGTCACGCGCGAGTCGATGTCGCCGCTGAGCAGTACGTGGCGGTTGGGCTCGGTACGACCCTTCTGAATCGCGACCACATTCACAATGTTCACGTCGGTACGGATGCGCGACGTCGGCGAGGCCTTCTGAATCTCCGACACATAGCGCACGTCGAGACAGCCGCCGCAGGCCTGCGAAATGCGTTGGAACTCCGCATAGATCCAACGCCGAGCGGCGCCGATACCGCGGGTGGTTGAGAGCGTGTCGGACATGGTGTGGCGCGTACCGAACGCCACGAGGGTGCGGATATCGCGTTCGATCCGCTCGGCCGACGCAGCGGCCACGATGTCGTGGATCCGCGGGTCCTCCGCAGACGGGATGGGTGTCGCGGCGGTCTGCGCGACGAGGGATGTCTCGGTTGCCGAGGCGGAGAGCAGGCCGATCGCGACGAACGTCCGCACGACAGAAATCTGCAGCGTGAGCATCAAGTATGCGGGGAAAAGCGTGAGACACGAGCTGTCGGGCATGACGGCTCGCTGACGATGTCGAATACGCAGTAGGAATACTGGGCGCTGAGTGAGACGGATATGAGAATCGTATCTCGATACGTCGGTGCTGGCATTGGCACCGACGATACGGCAAGTTATGAATCTCTCCCACCATCGAGGATTCATTGATTCCAGCTCGCGCCTGGGCAGCTTCGGCTGCTGATGCTCCGCTCGCCCCCTGGTCATTCGAACGCCGTGATGTCGGTGCCAATGATGTCCGCATCGATATCCGTTACTGCGGTATCTGTCACTCGGATCTGCACTTCACGCGCAGCGAGTGGGGACCCACGCCGTACCCGGCGGTGCCCGGACACGAGATCGTCGGCCATGTTTCCGCCGTGGGTTCGTCGGTTTCGGACCTGCACGTTGGCGACATTGTCGGTGTTGGGTGCCTCGTCGACAGCTGCCGCACCTGTGCCTCATGTAAAGAGGACTTGGAGAACTACTGCGACAACGGGTCCACCGGCACTTACATGGGCGTCGAGCAGGAAACCGGTCGCCCCACGTATGGCGGCTACTCCGACACGATCGTCGTGAATCGGCATTTTGTGCTCCGCATGCCAGCCGGCGTCGACCTGGCGTCATCGGCACCGCTGTTGTGCGCCGGCATCACCACGTATTCACCGCTGCGCCACTGGGAGTGTGCACCCGGCATGCGCGTGGGTGTTGTTGGACTGGGCGGACTCGGCCACATGGCTGTGAAACTCGCCTCCGCGATGGGGGCACAGGTCACGCTCTTCACCACATCGCCGGGCAAAGCCGCCGACGCCGCGCGACTCGGCGCCACCCGCACCGTGTTGTCGAAGAACGAAGCAGATATGACCGCTGCCGCTGGGTCGCTGGATCTCATTCTCGACACCGTCGCCGCGCCGCACCAGCTCGATCCCTACCTCAACACACTCGCGCGTGACGGCACCCACGTGCTGCTCGGCGCGCCTTCCACTCCGCATCCCGAGCATCATGCGTTCTCGCTCATCATGCGCCGGCGCAGCATTGGTGGTTCACTCATCGGCGGCATCGCCGAGACGCAGGAGATGCTCGACTTCTGCGCCGAACACAAGATCGGATCGGACGTTGAAGTGATCGCGATGCCCGAAGTGAACACCGCGTGGGAGCGCGTGCTGGCAGGCGATGTGAAGTACCGCTTCGTCATTGATATGGCCACGATCTAGGCTCCATGCAGACAACCGCGCCGCAGCGTACGTTCCGGAGATGCGAACCTCTTCAATCTCCAGGACCCGTACGCTGCGGCGGTGCGCCCTGCTGCTTTCCATCGCGGCGCTTCCCCTCGCGGCGCCTCCCCTCGCGGCGCAGGCTCCCGCCGAGCACGCCCGCACACGCTGGGAGCGACTCTGCCAGATCCGCCGCGATCAATTCGATCTGATTCTGCCCGGCGCGATGCGCGACCACGGTGTGGACATGTGGATCGTGATGCAGAAGGAGAACCAGTTCGATCCCATGTACGACGACCTCGGTCGCGGTTATGTGGGAAGCGTCGGCTACTGGATTTTTACCGACCGGGGCGGTGATCGCATTGAGCGCGCCGCCATCGGCGTGTCCGGCTACCAGCTCGACAAATGCGGTTACGACCTGGTGCGGGGGTTCGCGCCGCTCAAGCCATTCGTGGTCGAGCGCAACCCGAAGCGCATCGGGATCAACATGTCGGAAAATCTCGGCGCCGCCGACGGTCTCTCGAAAACGAGCTATGACCGACTGGTGAAGGAACTCGGCCCCGAGTTCGCCTCGCGCTTGGTGACGTCGGAGCGCGTGGTTGCCGATTTCCGCAGCAACTTCACCGCGTCGCGACTGGTGGCGCTTGGCGAAGCGGGCGAGATCTCGCGCCGCCTCGCGGATCGGGCGCTCTCCAACGAAATCATTACCCCCGGTGTGACCACGCTCGAAGATGTATCGTGGTGGATGATGGATCAGCTGCAGCAGCGCGGACTCGGCTCCAGCTTTGAAATGCCATCGGTGTACATCACCGGTCCGCGCGGCATTGAAGCGACGTCGAATGAACGCATCATTCAGCGCGGTGACCTGCTCATGATCGACTGGGGCGTTGGCTACCTCAACACCTGGACCGATGTAAAACGCATTGCCTACGTGCTCAAGAATGGGGAGACGGCGGTACCCGCAGGCTTGCAGGCCGCGTTTGACAACGCCATCAAGGTGCGTGATGTCATCCGGCGCACGATCAAGCCCGGTCCGACGGCCGGCGCGATGCTTACGCAGCTGTCAGATGAGATCACAAAGGCCGGCTTTCGCATGCAGGGCACGTTCAACGACGTGGGCAACGACAATCAGATCGAAGTGATGATCGGATGCCACTCCGTGGGCGATCGTGGGCACGGCACCGGCCCGTCCATCGCGTGGTTCAACCCGGGGCAACACGCATTTCCCATCAAACCATTCAATCCCTTTTCAATTGAGTTGTTTGTGTGGACACCGGTGCCGGAGTGGGGTGGCGCCAAGGCGCGCATTCCGCTCGAAGACGATGCCATTGTCACGCAGCGCGGAGTGGAATGGATCTACCCGGTGAACGAGCGCATCCGGGTGATCAAGTAGCGTCAGGGCACGACATAGGTGAAGGTTGCCGTGCCAACATATCGGTTTTTGGTATTGGTGAAGCCGTCGCCGGAGCCTTTGGGGTCGCGTCGGGTCACTTCGACGGTGTAACGCTCGCCGGGCACCAGTGGTTTTGCCGGGACATCAGTGGAACCGCCACTCGGTGACTCGTCGCCGTACGGCACGCCGGATACGAGGCTATTGCCGCTGGCCGCCGCAATCGACCACCATAGACTCTCTCCGTAGCCGTCGCCGGCCACCGGGCCACGATACACGCGCACGAGCTGCGCGCCGGATGGTTGCCAGGTGATGACCACGAACGGCGACGTACTGATCTGTGTGACGGAGACCGTGGGCCGCTGTGATGCATCATACGGGTTGACGTCGCATCCTGCGGCAGCGACGAACAGCGCAAGCAGGCCGAACGGGTACGCTCGGCGACGGAAGATGTGCGAGGCATCGACGCGCGTGCCGCTACGCACGCGCCACGCGCATCACTTCGTCCAGCGTTGTCACACCGAGGCGTACCAGGCGCAGCGCGTCGTCCTGCAGGGTGCGCATGCCGTTCCGTATCGCGATTTCCCGCAACTCTTCGGAGCCGCGGCGCGCCTGGGTCTCGAGCCGCAGGTGATTGTCCATCACTAGCAACTCGTAGACGCCCTGACGCCCGCGGTAGCCCGTGTCGCGACAGAACTCGCACCCCGCGCCCTTCCAGACGCTGGTGAGCCCTTGCGCTTCAATGTCGAACACACGCATCGCGCGCTTGTCGGGCTGCGCGGCGACCTTGCACTTTGGGCAGATGACACGCACGAGTCGCTGCGCCAGCACGGCGTCCACGGTACTCGCCACCAGATACGACGCGACACCAAGATCGAGCAATCGCGTGAGTGCGGTGGGCGCGTCATTCGTGTGCAGCGTCGAGAGTACAAGATGTCCGGTGAGCGCGGCCTGCGTGGCGATCTGCGCCGTTTCGGCGTCGCGAATCTCGCCCACGAGAATGATGTCCGGGTCCTGACGCAGCAGCGAGCGCAACGCGGCCGCGAAGGTCACACCCACCTTTTCGTTCACCGGAACCTGCGGCACGCCCGGTAACTCGTACTCAACGGGATCTTCAACCGTGAGAATCTTTTCGCGACCTGTTCGCAACAGCTCGATCGCACCATACAGCGTGGTCGTCTTTCCCGATCCGGTGGGGCCGGTGACGAGCACAATGCCGTGCGGGCGCGCGATGCTCTCCTTGAACAGCTCGAAGGTATCGTCGGCCATGCCGAGTTCAGTGAGCGAAATGCGTCCGCGCTCCTTGTCGAGCAATCGCAGCACTACACTCTCGCCGCGCAGCGTTGGCGCCGTGGAGACGCGTACGTCCACCTGCCGATTCTGCAGCCGCAGTCGGATGCGACCGTCCTGCGGCATGCGTCGTTCGGCGATGTCGAGCTCCGCCATGATCTTGAGCCGACTGACAATCGCGGCCGTGAGATGCGGTGGCGGCGAGGGTGCAGGCTGCAGCACACCGTCCACGCGATAGCGCACATGCAGGCCATCCGCGTAACCCTCGAGGTGCACATCCGACGCGCGCGCATCGAGCGCCTCGATGATCAGCAGGTTCACGAGGCGCACGACCGGTGCTTCGTTCGCCAGATGCAACAAGTCATCAAGCGGGATGTCGTCCATGCCGAGCGTGCGGCCTTCCGACGACATACCGGCAATCATGCCTTCGGCCGTCGTAGCGTCCTGTGCGTACACGCGGCGAATGGCGCTGCGTGTGTCGCTCTCAGCACACCGTACGAGCTCGATCGAGGTGGAAAACTGCAGGCGCAGATCATCCAGCACCATGGGTTGCACGCGTTCGAGCCACGTCGCGACGCGCAGCACCCCCTGATCGACGCGAATCGGCAGCACGCCGTTCTGCTCCAACCACTCCGCCGACAGCGCGAGCGAGAGGCGCTCGACGTCGAGCAACTCCGTCGCCGAGTGCTCAACGGCTGGTGCACCATTGACGGCCGTCATCAGAACAGTGGCTCGCGCGGGAAGAGGTCGAACGGCGGTGGCACGCGACGTCTGGCCGAGGAATCCGGCACGCCAATGTTGATCGTGTCACCGCCCATGTTGATGCGACCCTCGATGCGCACACCTTTGAGCATGTCGCTGCTGCTGCGAATCGACTCACGCAACCGGTCGATGTCTTCGTCGCTCGAGACTATGTGTGGCGTGAGAAACAGAAACAGCTCCGTGGTACGGCTGCTGCGCGTCGTGTTGCCGAACAGCCAACCGATCAGCGGCAAGCGGCTGAAAAAAGGAATGCCCGAGCTGGTTTCGTCACTCGTATTATCGGAGAGACCGCCGATGACCGTGGTCTGGCCGTCACGAACGAACACCGTGGTCGACGCCTCGCGCTCATTGATGATCGGCGCATCGAACAGCAGGTTGTTGCTCACATCATTGTTGGTCTGCACGACCTCCATGTTCACGTACCCATCAGTGTTGATGGTGGGCGTAATCGTGAGCGACTTGCCAACCGGCAGGTACTGAATGGTTTGCACGCGCGCGTTCGGGTCAATGCCACCGGCTTGCGTCACCTGCACGAACGGTACGCTCGAGCCCACGTTGAGCACCGCCTGCCGGTTGTTCTGCGCAATGATGATCGGGAGCGCGAGCACTTTCACATTCCCCCGCGACTGCAGCGCGTTGAGTGCGAGATCATAGTTCACCGAGCCACGTCCGCCGGTGAGCAAATACACAAAGTCGCGCGCCGTGCCGCCGCCCGGCAGGATCGCCGCGGTATCACCAGCGCGACGCGTAGCGCTGCCGGAAACGCCAAGGCCCAGATCGCTACTGCGTTCCACCTGAGCGATCGTGACTTCGATGACGACCTGCAGCGGTCGCAAGTCGACCGACTGCACCAACTGCTGCAGCGCCTGAAAGTCCTCAGCGGTCGCCCGCACGATCAGCGAGTTCGTGGTCTCGTCGGGTACGATGCGCATGTCGGAGAAGGCGAGACCACTGGCGCTGCCGGCGACCTGCCCGCCGAACGCCTGCGCCATCGCCTGTTCAATCCGCTGCTGGACCGCGTTGTTCGCCTGATTTGGCGTTTGAATGGACACGCCACCAACCACCGCTGCCGAGCCCGCCGCTCCACCACCGAAGCCGCCTCCACCACGCCCGCCTTGCTGAATCGCCTGAATGCCACCGAGCTGCGTGGTCACCGCGCGCGGCCCAACACCAACACTTCCGGTGCCCGTGAGCAGATTCATCAGCATCGGTGCCACGGTGGACGCCGTGGAGTGCTTGAGCCGTACGGTGTAGAGATTGAGCATCCGGTTCTGCTGACTCAGCTGCGCCTGCTGCTGCGGCGTCAAGCGCGGCGCCTGTGCCACGCGTGGTGGCCCCACGAGGCGAATCACCGACGTACCTTCAGTCACCGTGATTTCGTTACCCTCGGCCACCGCTTTGAGCGCATCGATCGCCGCCTCACGCGTCATCTGTTGTTGCAAGCGCAGCGAAACGCGAGCCGTTGGCAGATTGCTCAGCGCGACACTCAGTCCGCCGGCCTCAGCGATCGCGCGAAGCACCGTCGCGACATCCTGATCCACGAACTCGAGCACAAATCCATCGGGCGTGTTGCGCAGGGCGCTCGTGTCACGGCGCGTCGGCGG
The DNA here is from genome assembly GCA_038224035.1 of Gemmatimonadales bacterium. Lineage (GTDB taxonomy): Bacteria > Gemmatimonadota > Gemmatimonadetes > Gemmatimonadales > Gemmatimonadaceae > JAABRT01. The sequence goes on along the minus strand of JBBRFQ010000019.1, from coordinate 20,011 downwards.
TGCACCTCCGCGTTGGGCGAGTAACGGAGACGCTGACACAGCCAGCAGCACGGCTGCACGAGTGAACGCATTCATGGTAGCCATTCGACTTCTCAAGAGGGATTCGCATCAACGGCGAACCGTTCGCCCGACGTCGTGGAGAACACCACAACACCGCGCTCGATGGATCGTACGGTATAGTCACCCAGCTTATCACCGACGCGCACAATCACCGTGGGCGCGCCGGCCAGCGAGCACATGGCGAAGCTACGGGCACCGGTACCCACCGCTGTGCCGAGCACCAACGGCTTGGGCGCTTCCGCCACCGCTTCCGGCGCTATCACTTCTTCGTACCCGCTGAGACTGTAGCGGCGCAGCGGCGCGCTGCGATCGGGGGCGAAGAGATTGAGATCCACCACCTCGGCGACCTCAACCACAGGCGCGCTCGAGTCGCCGATCAGCGCTGCCGCCGTGTTGAACTGCGGTGGCGCGGCCTCGCTCGTTGGCTCGATTCGCAGCGCCGATACGAGCGACCACGCAACCACCAGCACCGCGACCGCCAGCGTGGCGAGTGCGAGTTGCAGCCGGCGATCGCGCCTCAGATCCCGATCAATCATGGTGTCGCTCCGGGCGCACGTGCAGGCGCCTCCGGAATCGCATACCCCATGATCGAAGCCGAAATCGACACCGGTTCCACCCCGTCCGCGACGAAAGAGCCAGCCGCAATCGAGATGTCGAGACGGTCCACGCGCAGCAACTTGTCACCGTGCTCAAGCGCCTGCAGAAAGCGCAGGAGCCCTTCAAGGTCCGATTCGGCGCGCAAGGCCACATGCAACGTCCGTACGCCCGCCTCACCCACCTCGGCAGGTCGCGTGGTGGCATTCTGCAGCCACACATTGTGTTCTTCGGCCACTGCGCCGAGGTGCGACACCAGTTCGGCCGTGGCGATGACATCATCGCGTCCGGCAAACAACCGCGGCGACATGGCGCGCATCAATGAGTCCGCGAGCTGTTGCATCTCGGGATTTCGCTGCGCCGCACTGACGGCTGCGCGCTCGCGTGACAGCGCGGCCCGTTCCACGCTCAGGAAGTCGCGTGATTCGCTGAGGGTCGCGAGAAACGGCTTCACGCCCCAGATAAAAAAGAGCGATGGCAACAGGACAAGCGCACCAAGCGTAAGTGCCCGGCGATCACGGGCAGACATGATCAGCCGTGGACTCATCGCGCACCGCCCGTCGCACGGTCGGCGCCCGCTCGCTTGCGCAGGGCCGTCAGCTGAAAACGCTCCAGCGCGTCTCCCTCCGCGGAAGTCTCGCGGCGCACCGGCGCCGAGGCACGCACGTCACTCAGCTGCGGCACCTGCTCCACGGCGTCGAACACACGTGCGGCAGACAGCGCCAAACCATCGATCCCCACGGTGTCTGCCCGGCCGCGGAATCCCGTGAGGTACGATTCGAGCGGCAGTTGAGAACTGATGCCGCCGATGACGGCCGACCACTGCGGCGCGCTACCATCGGCCGCCGCAAGCACGGCCAGCTGTCGAAACGCCGTTTCCACGGTGGTACGGCCAACGAGCGTCGCTGAAAGTTGTGGACGCAGCGCGTCCCGTTCGGCGCGCACCACGGCGAGTTCACGGCGCACATCCCACAGCTGCAACGCACCGGCGATCAGCAGCATGGCGCCGGCCGCGACGGCCATTCGCACGGTCAGCAGTCGTGCACGACGGGCACGCTCCACACGCACGGCCTCGGTGTTGAGTGCCGGTGCGAGCGCGGTGCCGGCGTAAGCGGCGGCCAGCGCATCGGCATCGTCCACCAACTCGGTGGGCGTCCCAACCGGCGCGCGGGCGTTCACGCCGTGTGATGCGAGCGCGTTCGACAGCTCGGAGCGCGGTCGCGGTGTTCCCGCGAGCATCAATGGTCCGCCCTTCGCGTTACACGCTTCGGCAATGCGCTCGATGTCGAGTGTGCCGGCGCGGAATCGTCGCACCACGGCAAGCTGCCCACGCTCCAGCTGAAGCAGCTCGATGTGTTCAGCGCGCGCGATCAGCAGCTGCGCCGCGTTCGCACTCCCTTTCGCCCATGCGACCGCCGCCGCACCCCAGGCCGCTTCAGCGGGATGTATCGCCTCGACGGTCCAGCCGGCGGCCTCCGCTGATACGTGTACCGAATTAAGCAGGCGTGTCGACGCCGCCGCCGCCACACGGGTCGTTGCATCGGCACCCTGCGGTACCGTGCCCACGATCTGGGCCCCGCGCGCCGTCACGAAATATTTGCCCGCGTTGCGCACGAGCAATTGCTGCAGCGCGTCGTCGCCAAGCGGTGGCACCTGCACGGAGCGGACTTCGGCCAGCGACGGCATCAGCGCGATCGCCAGTTTACCGTCCTGAACCCCGGATGCTGTCGAGAGTGCACGCAGCGCGTCAACAAGTTCGGGCCACAGCGCCGCCGTGTCGGGCGTCGTCTCGGCCGGCGTCGCGGCCAGCGTCGTCTGCCACACGCGCGGACGTGTCTCACCAGCCGGCGCAAACACGGCGCACACGCTCGACCCCGAAAGTGCGATGCCCACCCGCGTTCGCAGACCGCCTGAAGCACCACGCTGCTTCACCATTGTTGCCATACCAAAGCCACTGAGTTGTTATTGACGCGCTGCACTAACGCAATCAGCCGCGCGGATTGTGCGCTGAGCGAGTCCCGCACGAACAGCGTGAGCTGCAGGTCACGGGAATCAACACCGGCCCGTGATGCCAGCTGCTGTTGCACGCGATCGTCCGTCGCGCCACCGGCACCGCCGCGTCCAGGCTGCGATCGCTGCACGGCCGCCGACACCGACGCGAGTGACTCGATACGCCGTCCGGCCGAACGCATGGCCAAAATGTTGGCCACCACCACATCGGTCATACCGGGCACGGTGCGCAGCACCGCTTCAGGCGCGGTGTTCACATTGATTCGGGTCGAAAAACCGAGGGTCGTGAGGTACGGCTTCACCGCCGCGAGGATGTCTGCGGTCATGCCGCGCACGTAAATGAGATCTTCGATTTCGCGAAACGCGCTGTTGGTCGGGAGTACGAGAAGTCCGTCGGCGATGTACTGAGCGGATTCGCCTCCTGCTACACGCGCGAGATCATCGGCGTCAATCCAGTCAGCGATTGACTGCGCCAGCTGATCCGCGAGCTGATAGTCGCGCAGCACAAACCCGAAAAGCGTCCGCAACTCCGATTCTGACATACGGTTCACGTTCAGGCGCGCGCCCAGATCGGTCGCGACCACTTCGACCGTCACCGCACCAACGGTCACCGGCGCCGAGTAGATCGAATCGGCACCGAGCCATGGATCGGAGGATCGCAGCGCCGCCGCGTTTCCCTGCGTGGTCGCGCGCAAGCGCAGATCGTTGTCCATGCGTGCGACCACCGTGGCGAGCGCACCGCTCGATGCGGCGCGATCGCGCGTGCGCTCACTGGCCGCAAGGCCGATGAGCGTGCGTTCACGTGCCACCAATGAGAATTGCAGGGCGACGGACGCGATCACGACGACGAGCCACAGCGCAGCCAGCAGGGCGACCCCGCGTCGTTCACGTGATCGCATCATGGCATGCCTCGGCCACCGGGGCGACCAGTGGGTGGACCCGCCCCGCCACCGGCGCGACCAGGGCCCGCTGCGCCGCCGCCACCGCGTCCACCGCCTCCGCGAATCCCGCCACCGCCGCGGCCGCCGTCGCCGCCACCGCGGCCACCTCCTCCGATACCGCCTCCGAGGCCGTCTTCCTCCCCGAGCGATTCGCTGCCGCCGGGCTGACTCGCCACCAGCGATTGCGAGAAGACCATCGGCAACTGCAGCAACCGCGGGACCTCCACGCTATCGCCGGGAAACGTCAGGCGAACCGCCGCCATGCGAATGGCACCGGCATCCGCCGACGGCACCCAGCGATTGGTGGTGCGGTCGAGATACTCCACGGTCATGCGCACGATGGACGAGTCGAGTTGCCGGCGTTGCAGCGGCGCCTGCGGTGTGACTTGATACTCGATCGACAGCCCTTGTTCGAGCGTCGCGGCGTCACCGTCAACGAACAGGCGCATGTTGACATAGGGCGCCATCGCCGGCGTCAGTGCGCTCGTGGTGAACCGCAGCTCGTCGCCCGTTGACACCGCCGAGGTGATGGCTGGCTGCGTGGTGTTCTGCATCGCACCGCCGCGCACCTGTGCCGCGCGCGTAGTGCGGGCGCGCACCTGCTGCGTCTGCACCTGCACGGTTCCCGATCCGATCCAGTTGCGGAGCATCTCGCGCAGCGCCGACGCGCGCTCGAGTTCGGCGGTGGACTCCACGATCACGCGACGATTGTCGACAATCGTCCCGAACGCTGCCGCACCCGCGGCGGCCATGAGCCCGGTGATGACGACCCCGACCACCAGCTCGATCAAGGTCATGCCGGCACGTGCGCGCGTGGTCATCGGCCGCGCTGGGTCGCGAGTGGTGGACGGCGATACACGGCCGACGTCACCTGATGCGAACCGCCCGGCCATTCAAGCGCGATTTCGATATCGTACAGGCCGGGATAGAGCGTGCTCGGCGACGACGACGTCGACCAGGCGTACTCTTCAAACGGCACCTCGAATCGGCCGTTCGCCACCGTGTCGGGGAGACTCTGCAATTCCCGGTCGGTCATGATGCTCAGATAGTCCACGCGTTCCGTGATCAGCGCTTCGACCTCAATGGCCCGACGCGCTTTCTCGGCTGTGCGCATCTCTGCGCCAACGGCGGCCAACGCGCTGACGCTGGTCACCGCGACGATGGCGAGCGCCGCGATGGCCTCAAAGAGGGAAATACCCTGTCTAGCGCGCATATGACGTCGCCACCCCGCTCCACGGATCCACCGCAATCAGCACGGAGCCGTTGGCACTGCGCACGATCACCGTATCCCCGTACGTGGCGCCGGTCGGGCGGAAGATGTATTGCACGCGCGGCCGATCGCTCTCCATCGATTCAAGTGCGCCGAGTTCCAGGCTCCCTTCGACGTACAGGCCGGTGCCCGAAACGCCGGAGGTATCCACGCGATATCGCCCCGACGCCGGATCAATGCGTAGTGCCACCACCTGGTGCGCCGTGATGGCCAGTCGCCGCGCATCACGAAGCGCGTCGAGAATCGGCTGCCCTGTGGCAGCCGCCGGCGCATCACCGAGTCGCATCCACTGCGGCGCCACGATCAGCGCCGTCACGGCCATGATCGCGAAGACGATGGTCATTTCCCAGAGCGTAAACCCGCGGCGCGCGCGCATCATCACGTGAACGACGAGGCGTTGATGCCGTAGATCGCCTGCAAGAGCGACAGCGCAATGAGTGCCACGATGGCGCCGAAGATCACGATCATCGCCGGCTCCGCGAGCGTGGCCAGCCGCTGCGTAGCGCGCTCGGTGCGCTCCTCAAAAATATCGGCCGCTTTCATGAGAAACTCACGTAAACGCCCCGCCTCTTCTCCCACGCCGATCAACTGCGAGAGCAGCGGCGGAAAAATCGTGCACTCGGCGACGGCCGCGCGCAGTGAGCTTCCCTCACGCACTTTGCTGCGAATGCGTTCCGCGTTCTCGCGCGCGAGCGGATCGCCCAACGACTCAACGGTATCATCGAGCGCGGTGAGCAGTGGCGCACCACCACCGATCAGCACGCCCACAAGGCGCGCAAACCGCGCGGCCAGCGCGTACTGCCGCAGTGTTCGAACGAGCGGGAGCGACAGCAGAATTTGCGCACCGGCACGGCGACCTTCGTTGCTCTGCTGCATCCAGACACCCGCCGCCATCGCCGCGACCGGCAGCACGATCAGCACCGGCCAGAACCGATGTAGCAGTGCCGATGCGCCGAGCAGCACGCGTGTGGAGGTGGGAAGTTTCGCGCCTGTGCCCTCGAGCAGTTCCACAAACTGCGGCAGCACGAAGAACAACAACACGATCACCGCAATGCCGCCGGCCGTGGCGAGCAGCAACGGATAGATCGCTGCAGAAAGCACGCGACCACGCAACTGTTCATCGCGCTCGAGCTGCATGGCCAGGCGACTGAACGCGCTGTCGAGATCCCCACTGCGCTCACCGGCTCGCACCACGCCGACATACATCGGGGAGAACAAGCGAGGGAATGCGCCCATCGCCGCCGACACCGTTTCGCCGCGCTCCACACGCGAGCGCACTTCCTGTAGCGCGTTACGTACATCACCGGACGTCACACCGATCGCGGCCCCGAGCGCGTGCGCGAGCGGCATGCCGGCCGGCAGCAGCGCCGCCATCGCCCGGGTGACTTCGAGGACTTCGCGCCGGTTGCCCACCCGCATCCGCCCACTACCGGCCGCCGCATCCGGCGCGTCGGCAATGTCGAGCACCAGCAGTCCGCGGTCCTCGAGCGCGCGCGTCAGCGCACCCGCGCTCGCGGCGTGTTCGGTCCCGCGGAGGCTGGCGCCGGCCGTAGTGACGGCCTTGAAGGCGAACGTTGGCATCGGAGAGAAGCTCGGTGGCCGAGGCTACATCCAACTCAGGATATCGGCGTTCTCGCCTTCGCCACCGGGCTGGCCGTCGGCGCCGAGCGAGATCAGGTCGAAGCCATTGGGATTCGACTGGCCCGGAAACAGGTAGAGGTAGGCGTTGCCCCAGGGATCAAGCGGCACTGCCTTCCGCAGGTACGGCCCGCGCCAGTTGGCGGGTGGTTGAATGGACGGTAGCTCCCACAGCGCGTTCAATCCCTGCTCGGTGGAGGGGTATGCGCCATTGTCCAGCCGGTAGGCGTCGAGCGTGGTGGACATCATCTCCATCTGCGATTTCGCCGTGGCCGACTTCGCCGCGCCGACGTGTTGAAACACATTCGGGGCGACCAGAGCCGCGAGAATCGCGATCACGACGATCACCACCAAGATCTCGATGAGCGTGAATCCGCTGCGCCGGCCGCGCACGAGGTGAACAGACATGGGCAAGTGTCCTGCGGAGAGGGATCGGGGAGGGCATGTGGGTGGACACGCGCCGCCTCACAAAGGTTGGCGCCCTGACGTCTGTGCGGGGAGACGCTGCACGCCTCCCAACGTTACCGCCTCCGGGTCGGATTCACTACCTCGGCACCGAACGGGCGGAACCATGCCCGTCACGTGACACTCCGCCTTGGTCGGGAGGATGGCGCTTTCCCACTTGGCGCGTCATACTCCAGACACGCGGCGCACACTCACCGAGTTGTCGCCCGTCCCCACCGATTTCCCTTCCGGCAGCAGAGGAGTACCGCGTGCAAGCACAAACCGAAGTCGGACGGTCGGACGCCGGCGCCGCGACTCGTCGCGACTTTCTCAAACGCGTGGTCGGCAAAGCCGAAACAGAATCGGTCCCGGAGGTCTCGTACTCCGGCGCCATGGTTTCGCCGCCGGTGAGCTGGCGTGATCCGCAACTGCGTTTGCTGCGTCGTGCCACCATGGGACTGCATGCAGCCGACGTGCTCGAAATCAAACGTCAGGGCTACCAGCAGTGGCTGAATGCGCAGGTCAACTACACGCGCCTTGATGATAGCGCCGTGGAGAGCGCGGTGGCGGCCAGATACCCGCTGCTTGCACAGGCGCCGGCGGAACTCGCGACGGCCAATATCGGTACCCTCACGGCCCAGCTGCAGGATGCGACGCTCTACCGCGCGGCGTTTTCGCCGCGTCAGCTGTACGAGCGCATGGTCGAGTTCTGGAGTGATCACTTCAACATCTCGATCGACAAGGTGGGCTACCTCAAGGCAGTCGACGATCGTGAGGTGATTCGCAAGCACGCCATGGGCAAGTTTTCCGACCTGCTCAAGGCGAGTGCGCACAGCCCGGCGATGCTGGCGTATCTCGATCAGAATCTCAGCCGCAACGGTTCGCCGAATCAAAACTACGTGCGCGAGCTGATGGAGCTGCACACGCTCGGTGTCGATGGTGGCTACACACAAACCGATGTCGAACAGCTCGCACGCGTCTTCACCGGCTGGACGTTTACCGGTGCGGGACAGTTTTCCTTCAACGCCACGCGCCATGACTTCGGCGCCAAGACGGTGCTCGGCGTGCAGATCCCTGCGACGTCGTCCACGATCGGCGCCGCCGGTGTCAACGAAGGCGAGATGATGCTCGATGTCCTGATCAATCATCCGAGCACAGGACGGTTCCTGGCGACGAAGATGCTCAAATGGCTGCTCACACCGGAGCCCACGGAAACGCAGATCAGCGCCATCGCCGGTGCCTATCGTGCCACGGGTGGCGACATCAAGCGCATGGTGCGTGCGATCCTGAATGAAGGGTGGGTGAACACTGCGCCGGCGAAGATCAAACGTCCGTTTCATCTCGTCGCCTCCGGGTTGCGCGCCACGAATGCGAGTGTGAACTCGGCCGCCGGCATGACCTCACAGGTGCGCGTCCTCGGTCAACCGCTCTTTCGGTATGAAACGCCCGATGGCTACCCGGATCTCGTTGAGTACTGGGTGGGCAACGTGACCCCGCGGTGGGCGTTCGGTACGACACTCGCCAACTCCAACTCAGCTGCCAATACGCTCGTGGATGTGGCGCCCTACCTCACGGGCACGCCCGACGCCGCGATCGACAAAATCCAGAACGATTATTTCGGCGGCGAGCTGTCGCTTTCTGCGCGTGAGCGCCTGCTCACTTTCTTGCGCGGGGGCACGTTCAACACCACACGCGTTCGCGAGACCATTGCGCTGGCTCTGAGCAGCTACGAATTCCACTGGTACTGAACCGGGAGCATGACGATGCATCGTGACGAGCACGCCGACGAACCGGTCGGTGACAGCGGCTGTACCGAATACCGGCAACTCTCGCGGCGCCGATTCCTGTCGACCACGGCGCGTGTGTCGGCCGCGGCGGCCATTTTCCCTGCGTGGCTGCCCAAAATCACGCTCGCCAAACACTACTCCGCGTCGCGCGATGTGATGGTGTCGGTGTTCATGCGTGGCGGGGTCGACGGACTCGCGATGGTCATTCCGTTCACCGATCCGCTCTATTATTCGCTGCGTCCCACGATTCGAACGCCGGCGCCCGACTCACTGGCGGCGAACAAGGCCATCGCGCTCGATAACTTCTTTGCGTTCCCCCCCGCCATGCAGGGATTGTTGCCGGCGTATCTCGAGCAGGACCTGCTCGTGATGCACGCGGTTGGACAGCTCACCAACACCTCCCGCTCGCACTTCGATGCGCAGCGTTACATGGAAGTGGGCAAGCCGGTGGATCCCGATCTGACGTCGGGCTGGCTCGGCCGTCATCTGGCCAGTGTACCGCCGATCAATCCGCAGGCCCAGCTTCGCGGTGTCGGGATTGGCTCGGGGCTCGCCAAAACGCTGGTGGGCGGTCCCAAGACGCTGCCCATCGCCGATCCCGCCAACTACACCATCGGGGGGGCCGCGTCCACCCGCGCTGCACGTTCGGCGTACCTGGCCGCGGACTACGTCGAAGCAAACGACCCGCTCAAGTCCTCGGCGCTCGATGCGCTCAACACGATCGATCTGTTGACGTCGCTCAACTTCAACGGGTATGTGCCGTCGAACGGCGTGACGTATCCGAATACCTCATTCGGTCGGGCGCTGCGCGCCGTGGCGGTGCTCATCAAGGCCGACGTCGGCATTGAAGCGGCCTCGGTCGATATCGGCGGATGGGACACCCATGCCACGCAGGATCCGAACGCCGGCCAGATGTTCACGTCCATGCTCGGCTTTTCTACCGCACTCGGCGCCTTCTGGGCCGATGTCATCGCGACCGACTATCCGGTGACTGCAGTGGCCCTCTCGGAGTTCGGGCGGAACGCGAAAGAAAACGGCAGTGCCGGCACTGATCATGGGCGCGCGACGGCCATGTTCGCGATGGGTCGACAGATTGCCGGCGGTCGTGTGCTCACCAACGGATGGCCGGGGCTCGCGCCCGAGCAACTTGAGTCACGGCAGGATCTGCGCGTGACGCTGGATTACCGCGACGTCCTCGCCGAGATCGTGGCGCGTCGACTCGAAAACTCCAACCTCGGATTCGTGTTTCCCAGCTGGACGCCGACGTTCAGAGGCGTCACGCGGTAACCGGTGGAGCGTTCAGTGCACGATCACTTCGCCGGCCATTCCCGGATGGACAGTGCAGAAATATGAAAACTCGCCGCGCGTGGTGAAGGTGCGGGATACGGTACTGTCCACCACAATGGGTACGTCGATTGGCGCACCCGCCCCCGTCCGATTGAAGATCGCGTTATGCCCGTCGCCGTCGGGGGATTGCGTCATTCGAAATCGAATCGTGCCACCAACGGCAATCTCGGCGATCGGCGGGCTGAAGATGTTGCCCGGCGTGAACACATCGAGCGTGCTCGGATATTCCGGACCGGGTTGCACCGAATCCCCACTGCAGGCTGCGAGACCGGCGACGGCCACGATGACCAACAGGAATCTTCGATGATCCGAAGTGCGCAAGAAGTTTTGCATAGTGGCAGTATGACGCGTGGCTGGGTGCACTCGTTACGGCGGACAGCAGGAAAGCTACTGGCCACCGCGGCGCTCGTCACGCTCGCGGCGTGCAGCAGCGACTCGCCGGCCGGTCTGGTCACGCCCGTGCCAAGCGCGAACGATCCCGTGGCCGGTGCCTTCACGCTCACCACGGTGAATGCGATGGCGTTGCCGTTCACGCTCTTCAACGACAGCGGGTTCGTTCTCGAGATCACCGCGAGCACCATGGCCATGCAGGCCGGTGGGCAGTTTGTCATGGCCATGACAACACGGGAGACGGTGGCCGGTTTCCCCTCCACGTTCGCCGATACGACGCGCGGCACGTGGACACAAAACGCCGGTGCCGTCACACTCACCGCGACGGGGGGCGCAACGGCGGCTGCCACCTGGGACGGTGTACGGCTCGCGTTTCCGATGGAAAGCGACGCGCGCGTGCTCGCACTGGTGTATCGCAAGGACTGACCACCGCGCATGCTTCGCTGATGACGCAGCCGCTCTTCATTCTCGCGGTCCTCTCGCTGGTGGTCGTGCTGTCTGAGTGGCTCGTGCGACACACCGTACTGCGGCACGCGGGCACGGCGCTGCTCGGCATCATCATGACCGCCGTGCTCGCGAACATCGGGGTGCTTCCCGCCGGCTCGACCGAGGCCGCTCCAGTGCCGGTGTATGACGGCATCTTCGAGTACGTGGCGCCGCTCGCGATCTTCTGGCTCATTCTGGGCGTCAACCTGCGGCACGTGCTGCGCGCCGGCGCGCCGATGCTGTTGCTGTTTCTTGCCGGCGCGGTGGGCACGGCGCTCGGAGCGCTCGCGGCCGTGCAACTGGTAGGAGGCGCGGATGTGTTTGGAGAGCAGCACTACGCGCTCGCCGGTATGTTCACCGGCACGTACATCGGCGGCAGCATAAACTTCAATGCCGTGGCGCTGGAATACAACGTGGTGCGCGACGGCGCGCTCTACGCCGGCAGCATCGTCGCCGACAACATCATCACCGCGCTCTGGATGGTGGCCACCCTGTTGATGCCGCGCGCGCTCGCCCCGCTCTTTCGCGGCATCGCGCCGACACAGCGCGCACACGGCGGTCCGCTGCTTGGCATCGAGGAGGATACGGAGTCGGTCCATCCGATCGATCTCGCGATTGTGCTCGCGCTCGGGTTCGGCGCCGTGTTCGTCGCGACGGAGCTGGCGGCGCAGCTCAAGGCCCGCGGTGTCCCGATTCCGTTCATGCTCGTGTTGACGGGCATCGCGCTTGTCCTCGCGCAACTACCGGCGGTTGGCCGATTGCGTGGCCCTCGCCTGGTCGGAATGTTCGCCGTGTACCTGTTCCTGAACGTGATTGGCGCATTCTGCGATTTGCGGGCATTGGCCGGACTCGGCGAACTCGGCGTCGCGCTGCTCGCCTTCGCCGGCATTGTCGTTCTGGTGCACGGCACGGTCACCGTTGTCGCCGCGCGCCTGTTCAAGCTGGATCCCGACCTCGCAGCCGTTGCGTCGCAAGCCAACGTGGGCGGAGGAACGTCGGCGCTGGCGCTGGCCCGCAGTCTCGGGCGTGCTGATCTCGTACTGCCGGCGGTACTGATCGGTTCACTCGGCAACGCCGTGGGCAACTTCTTTGCTTTCTGGGTAGCAGCGACCGCTCGCTGACTGCAGTTCCGCGGGTATTGCGGTGCGGCCGGCGATCAGTCCCCGCCGCCCCCACACCCCGACGAACAACTGGAGCCACCTCCGTCTGAGCCACCGCCCGTTGATCCACTGTCCGACGATTCGCCGCTCCAGTCACTGCCACCACCACCACCGGCGTATCCGTCTCCGCCACCGAACTCCGCCATGTCATATCGTGATGGCGTATCGTTGCGACCGTCGAAGTAGAGATAGAGCGGCGTGTCCAAGTCCGCCGCGGCGGACGATACGGCATCACGTGGCGGCGGGTTTGACGAGCGACGTCGCGCCGGATCGGTGTTGAACTTGGGAATGTTCCAGAACGCCGCCGCCGGCGCGACGTGAAACTCGCGGTGATACAGATCGAGTGTCGCCTGGTACTGTGCCTCGTACACCGCAATCTGCTCGCCACTTGGGACGAGTTCGGGGTTGTGATCGAAATCCCGCTGCAACACATCGCGACAGAACTCCCGGTACGCGCGGGTGAAGAGCAAGTGCTCGTGCCAGACCTGATCGATCACCTTGGACGGTGTGACACTGAAATCGCTCACCACGCCGAGGTAGACGAACTTCCGGTATTCCTCGATCGCGCGCCGTGCAAACGCGCTGGACCACCCCAGTTTGCGCGCCAGCTTATTGGCGAACGCGAGCGTTGATGCGTCTGTGGACCCGAAGGCGGCAACTACATGGTCCCACAAGTGCGGGGGGACCAAGTTGTCGAAGCGATAGGTACGGAGTCGAAGCCAGAGGGCGCGTTTCTCGGACATACGATTAGTTTATCCGAGTCCCGCGTGTGGAGCAATGAACGTGAGTGCCGACGCCGCTATCCCGATGTCCTTACACCCGACGCATCAGTCCAGCGCCGATCGTGATGCAGCCGATCCGCTGCGCGCGTTTCGCGACCAGTTTACGCTGCCGCCGGATGTGATCTACCTCGATGGCAACTCGCTCGGCGCGCTGCCCAGCGCCACCGCCGCCCGTGTGGCCGATGTTGTCACACGCGAGTGGGGCACCGATCTCATTCGCAGCTGGACATCGAATCACTGGATCGAGGCGCCGCAGCGCGTGGGCGCCAAGATCGCCCGGCTGGTGGGCGCGAAGGCGCATGAAGTGATTGTCGCCGATTCTACGTCAGTGAACCTGTACAAGCTGATTGTCGCGGCGTTGCAGGCGCGACCGGGTCGCTCGGTCGTGCTGTCGGAGCCCGGCAACTTCCCAACCGATCTGTACATGATCGAATCGGCGCTGCGCACGATGAACGCGGGCCACACGCTCAGGCTCGCCTCGCGCGACGAACTCGCCGCTGCGATGACCGATGACACGGCGCTGGTGGTGCTCACGCACGTGCACTATAAAACCGCTGAGGTGTTCGACATGGCGGCGATGACCGCGGCCGCACACGCGCGGGGCGCGATGGTGCTGTGGGATCTCAGTCACAGCGTCGGCGCGCTGCCCATTGATCTCAATGCGGCCAACGCCGATCTGGCCGTTGGCTGTGGCTACAAGTTTCTCAACGGTGGTCCCGGTGCGCCGGCGTTTCTGTTCGTGGCGGAACGTCATCACAGCGTGCTCGCATCACCGCTTGCTGGCTGGATGGGGCACGCCCGTCCGTTCGCTTTTGTCGATGGCTACGAGCCGGCGCCAGGCGTGGACAAGTTTCTCTGTGGTACGCCCTCGATTCTGAGCGTCGCCGCACTCGAAGTCGGCGTGGATCTGCACCTGCAGGCGGATATGCGGCGTATTGTGCAGAAGTCGCGCGAGCTCGCGGAGCTGCTGATCGACGGCGTGTCGGACCGATGCGCAAGATACGGCGTCGAACTGGTCGGCCCGCCACGCGGCGCGCCTCGCGGTAGCCACGTCGCCTTCCGTCATGCACACGCGTATCCCGTTGTGCAAGCGCTCATCGCGCGTGGGGTGATCGGCGATTTTCGCGATCCCGACGTGATGCGCTTCGGGCTCACGCCACTGTACCTGCGCTTCTGCGACATTGATCGAGCGATCGAGATTCTTGAGGATGTCCTGGACACCGAGTCATGGCGCGAGCCGCGCTACCAGGTGCGCGCAGCGGTGACCTGAGACGGCGGTCCTGCGCCAGCCGACAGCGGTTCGTTAACTTTCGGGTTCACCTTCTGCACACCCGACCCTCGTGTCTGATACGCACTCCCCCGATTCAACGCCGCGCCGCGATTTCATTCGCGAGCTGGTCATCGACGATATCGCGACGGGTCGCTTTGGCCGCGCGCCGGCCACGCGCTTTCCCCCCGAGCCCAACGGCTTCCTGCACATGGGGCACGCCAAGTCGATCTGCCTGAACTTCGGCATCGCGCGCGAGTTTGGCGGCACATGCAATCTGCGCTTCGACGACACGAACCCGTTCACCGAAGACGTCAAGTACGTCGAGTCGATCAAACAGGACGTGAAATGGCTCGGCTTCGACTGGGACGGAGAGTATTACGCCTCCGACTATTTCGAGCAACTCTACGCGATCGCCGAGCGGTTGGTGGAGCAGGGCCGGGCGTACGTCGACTCGCAGTCGGAAGAAGAGATCCGTACGAACCGCGGCACGGTGACTACGCCGGGTGTGCCGGGACCCTATCGTGATCGCGCGCCCGCCGAGAATCTCGAGCTGCTGCGTCGCATGAAGGCGGGTGAGTTCGCGGATGGGGCGCATGTGCTGCGCGCCAGGATCGATCTGGCGCATCCGAACATGATCATGCGCGATCCCCTGTTGCTGCGCATTCGTCGGGACGCACACCACTATCGCCGCGGCAGCGAATGGAAGATCTACCCGCTCTACGATTTTGCGCATGGACTCAGCGATGCCCTTGAAGGCATCACCCGCTCATTGTGTACGCTGGAGTTCAAGGACAATCGCGATATCTACGAGTGGTTGGTCGAGGCGGCAGGCTTCCCGAGTCCGCCCACACAGATCGAGTTCGCGCGTCTTGAACTGGACTACACGGTGCTGAGCAAGCGCAAACTGTTGCGTCTCGTGAACGATGGGCACGTGAAGGGGTGGGACGATCCGCGCATGCCCACGATCGCCGGATTGCGTCGTCGCGGCGTGCGCTCGGACGCGATTCGTGCATTTGCCGACACGATCGGTGTCGCACGAAAAGACGCCCGCGTTGAAATCGCCACGTTCGAGCACGCGGTGCGCAACGATCTCAACATGGAAGTGCCACGCGTCTTGTGCGTGCTGAATCCGCTCAAGGTGGTGATCACGAACTACCCGGAAGGGCAGGTCGACCTGCTCGAGGGACAGAACTATCCGCACGACGTGCCGAAAACCGGCACCCGTGACGTACCGTTCTCGCGCGAGCTCTGGGTCGACCGCGATGACTTCATGGAGGATCCACCGAAGAAGTTCTATCGCCTCGCGCCGGGTCGCGAAGTGCGTCTGCGTTTTGGTTACCTGATCACGTGCAACGATGTCATCAAGGATGCCAACGGCAGCGTGACCGAACTGCATTGCACCTATGATCCGGAAACGCGCAGCGGCAATGCACCCGACGGTCGCAAGGTGCAGGGCACGATTCATTGGGTGTCGGCGCCACATGCGCTCAACTGCGAAGTGCGGTTGTACGATCGCCTCTTCACGCAGCCCGATCCCGACGATGTGCCCGAGGGCGAAGATTTTCTCTCGACGCTCAACCCCGTGTCACTGGTGGTGATTGCCGATGCGAAGGTCGAGCCGTCGGTCGCCAATGATCCGATCGGCACGCGCTACCAGTTCGAACGCACGGGCTATTTCATGAGCGAGCCGGAGGACAGCACGCCGGAGCGATTGGTCTTCAATCGCATCGTGAGCCTTCGCGACTCGTGGGCGAAGGAGACCAGAAAAGGCGGCTGATCGGTCGGTGAATCCAGCGGCTAAACTCAGCGACAGGACGACGCGGCTTAACGAGTGTCGTGCGTCGCTGCAATGGCACCAAAAATGTCAGACGATGGCGCCGTGACGGCGTCGATTGACGAAGACATCTCGATCGCCAGTCCGGTCGCTGACGTTTTGGCGCGGTGTTTCGCGGAGGCAGCGGCGGAGGCGACGTCTTCCGGTCGCGCGAAATCCCGCGGCGAAATCGGAACCGCGCCAACTGAGAGCGTCGTGAACGGAAAGAACCGCGCGATGCCCTGACGATCCTCGGCGTCGATGCCGCCTCGGGACAAGGCGAGGTCATCGTACAAACCGTGCGACCGGGCATTGAAGGCGGAGACAATCTTCGTGCATCGCGCGTGCCAGTCATCGCTCTGGAACAGCACCACGAAATCATCGCCGCCCACGTGTCCGACGAAATCGCGCCGAGGATCACAGTGCGACACCAGCGTGCGGGCCACCAGTCGAATCATTTCGTCGCCTCGCCAGTATCCGTAGTGATCGTTGAACGGCTTGAAATCGTTCAGGTCGCAGTAACACGCCACGAACGCACCGCCGCTGGCCAGCAGTCGCGTGATATGCTCCGTGATCGGCACGTTGCCTGGCAGAAACGTGAGAGGATTGGCGTGTCGGGCCGCCTCGATGCGCGCCTCCGTCACCACACGCACCAGTTGTTCGCCCGTTCCCAAGCCGACGTACCGACCATTATCGGTGACGACAAACCCTTCCGTGAGATAGCGCTGGTCCGAGGAGGTCAACACGGCAGCCATTGCATCAAGGCCCGTGTGGCAATCGAGCACCAGCGGTGTCGTATTCGCGAAGGGCAGCGAGGGCTTGCGCCCGTACAACTCACGGAAGAACGGCTTCGCGTATTGATCCGTGAAGGCCTGTCGGTTCAGCACACCCACCGGTCTCTCGTTCTCGACGAGCACCACCGCGCGCAAGGACGCGTCCGACGAGAAAAGCTTCGCGACCTCATCGACCACAGTGTCGGGCGTCAGGGCCGGTGAGGGTACCGCCAGTCGCGCCACCGTAAAATCTGAGGCAGCGGCTCGGGTCAGTTCCGGAAGCACCGCGATCTCGGAGCTGACAATGACTGCTGCCGCTTCCTCTCGCACTGACGGCGCCGGTTGTGGCTGTGGACGGCCAAGAAAAAAGCCTTGGCCGAGCCCAATCCCCAGATCACGCAGTACCTGCAACTCGCCGGCTGTCTCGATGCCTTCGGCGATGAGTTCGGTGCCGAATGATTCGGCGAATCGCATGATGCCGCGCAGCGTTTGTACTTTGACCGCCTGCTGCGGAAGATCGTGCACAAAGTATTTGTCGATTTTTACAAACTCAGGCCGCAGTTCAGCCCATAGGCGCAAGCTTGAGCGCCCGTCTCCGAAATCGTCCAGCGCAAACCGAAATCCCTCCGCGCGCATCCACGTGGCGACCTCTATCAAACGAGGCAAGTCGGCCACGTGTTCGTGCTCCGTGATTTCGATTACGAGGGCTGATGGCGCCACGGATAGTGCGTGCAGCGACTGCAGAATGCTGATCAGCGTTGATCGATCGCCCATCTGGACAATGGTGTGCGCGCTCAGGTTCAGGAACAGTCGAGCCCCGCGCGCGATGCCCACCCACCCGCGGAGACCCTCAGCCAGGCAGTCCCGCTCGAGACGTACGAGGAGCTGCTCGCGCCGAGCCTGCTTGAACAACGCGTCGGACGATCGCAGCGGGCTGCCCTCCGGGCCGCGGATGAGGCTCTCGTGACCGATCACTCGTCCGTCGCGGAGACTGACAATAGGCTGGTAGTGCGCGCACAAGAGTCGGCGATCAAGGAGCTGCGCCACTGTTTGCTGAGGGAGGGCATCCGTCAGACTCTTGTGTAGCGCGTGCTGCGCCGGCGTTAGCGAACGTGCGGTCACGAACGTCATGATTTCAGCGTGAGAACTGATTGATGGCAAAGACAGAATATTCCTCGAGTCTCGGCGCCTTTCACCCGGTTCCCAATCAAATCCGAACCAGTGGATTGTCACGAAACGGTGACGGGACGTTGGCCGCCTGGTGCTGAGTTGCGCCATCGCCCGGGCCTGAGACCACAGATCGACGGCCAAATCTCCCGCAGCCGGCGCGTGCACTGCGCATATTTCAGGTGGCCTGTTCTCGCACCTTCCGTCGGTCTGCCGTGTCTCTCAGTTCCGCTGTTTTGTTCCAGCACCTGCTCCCCAAGCAGCTGCTCACCACATTCGCCGGACGATTTGCGTCGTCTGAATCCGGCGCGCTGACGACCGCGGTCATTCGCTGGTTTGTCGGACAGTACGGCGTGAACATGAGCGAAGCGGCGGATCCCGATATCACGCGCTTCGCCACGTTCAACGAATTCTTCACCCGCGCGCTCAAGCCCGGCGCGCGACCGCTCGACGGAGCGGACCTGATCTGCCCGGTAGACGGCGCCATCAGTCAGCTCGGCGCGATCGAAGGCGATCAGATTTTCCAGGCCAAGGGACATCGTTATTCCACAGCAGCGCTCGTGGGCGGTGACGCGTCGCTCGCGGCGCAGTTTGAAAACGGCAACTTCGCCACGATCTATCTGAGCCCGAAAGACTACCATCGCATTCACATGCCCTGCGATGCAGTGCTCACCCGCATGATCCATGTGCCTGGCGCCCTGTTCTCCGTGAACCCCGCAACGGCGCGCGGCGTATCGGGATTGTTTGCGCGCAACGAACGTGTGGTGTGCGTCTTTGACGGCGCACGGGGTCCGTTCGTGATGGTGCTGGTAGGCGCAACCATCGTGGGGAGCATGGGCACGGTGTGGCATGGCGTGGTGAATCCGCCGCGACCGGGCACGTTGCGCGAGTGGCAATATGCACCGGACGCTGTCACACTCAAGCAGGGCGACGAGGTGGGGCGCTTCCTGCTCGGCTCAACCGTGGTGCTGCTCTTTCCGCAGGCCCACGTGCAGCTCAACGCCGGGTGGGTGGCGGAGCGCGCGGTCCGGCTCGGTGAAACGATGGGGTCGTTCGTTAACCTACCGTGACTGACCGCGTCGGCCGCCGCGAAGCGTGCCGACGCCGCCCATTATGCGTTACGGCAGCTTGTAGAAGTAGATGTTATCGACGTACAGCACCGTTGGGCCGGCGGCCACAAACAGCAGCTGCTGCAGCTTCGACTTGGCGGTGAGGCCGGTGAAGCCGGTCAGCGGAATGTTCAGTGAGACCCACTGACCGGCCGCCACCGCGCCCGCCTGATACCTGCCGATCGCGACCGTACCCGCGACCACGGCCGTCACGAGCCCCGAGACGCTCACGGTTGCAAGGTATCGGTCGGGATCAAAACGCGTAGGGCTTTGTTCGCTGCGCGAACGGCAGGCTGACCGAAGTCACGTCAGTAGGGCGTGTCAGTGCCCAAACAAATCCCGCCGATGCGCAATCGTGTGATTTTCA
This sequence comes from Gemmatimonadales bacterium, assembly GCA_038224035.1. GTDB lineage: Bacteria > Gemmatimonadota > Gemmatimonadetes > Gemmatimonadales > Gemmatimonadaceae > JAABRT01. The sequence continues at coordinate 603 of JBBRFQ010000019.1, read as the reverse complement.
ATTGCCACCACGCCCCAGGGCGCATTTTCGCGCGCGCGACGCACAGTCCAGGTCACGGTGGCTGGCACGCCCGCTCGAAGCGTCACCGTCTGCGCGCGCGGAAGGCCCCGCACATTGTCGGTGCGCAGTGAATAACTGTGTGTGCCCTCGCCGTGCGCCACCAACGTGATCGTGATGTCGCCGTTGTTCGCCGAAGTGCTTGAGAGAGTGAACTCCGTCTCGCCCGTCAGGTGTTGGATCGCGGGCTGCGGCAGCAGGTCTTCCATGAGCCACAGCCACCGGCTGCTGGAGTGCACCCACACTTCCTTGTAGACGTACGTGTTCTGCGACGGCCAGTAGGGCAAATCGTTCACACCGCGACTCTGCATGCCGACCGGTAGTGATCCCACAAAGTCGGCGCTCGACACACTGTACTGCTGCGCCCAATGGTAGCCTTCGCCGTACATCGTGCTTTGCGTGAACGGATTGCGACCCACCACCCACTGCGCCTGCTGCTGCGCCAGATCGAGCCCCGCGCTATCACCACGCAGCCGCGATGCGGTGGCCAGCGCCTTTGCCTGCGACAACAGCACGCCATAGTTTCCGCGCCGCTGAAACCACACG
>JBBRFQ010000018.1:0-34383 GCA_038224035.1 Gemmatimonadales bacterium | reverse complement strand
GCAGGGCGACCGCGACATCAAACGGTCGCAGCGTTGGTTGCGATGGCACGCGGGGTCGGACCATTCGAATGACCGCAGAAAAAACGTGAATGTTGAGGAGGCGTTCCACAAACTACCGGCGGAGCCATCCTGCGCCATGGTACGCACGTGGAGCACACCGATCGGAGTCGCCGTCGCACTGTCACAGAACGGGCGGGATAGCCCGCGCGTGCGGTGTGACGTACACTACGCGATTCCACAGCAACCACCTGATTGGTGGCTCTCCCGTTGCCCCGCCCGACGCCGTTGTGAACTCAAACTCGGCCCACTTCCCGTCACGTGACAGTGTGCGCGAGGGCGCTGGTCCGGTTACCTCTGGCTCGAGGGAGCCGGAGGCACCGGTGCGCAGCCTGCAGCGTGACGCCCTCACGCCTGTCGAAGCGCTGACCCGGGTGGTGCGTCAGTCGCTCGGCGTGTCATTTGCGGCTCTCGGGATCGCTCCGGACGACGAGTGGGCGGCTCGTTTCTCGACGCCGGCGAGGCTTGATGCGGCGGCCTCGGCCCTATTTGGCGTCGACGTGCCGCTGCTGGCCACGTTGGCGTCGGAGGTACGACGCACGGGCTCCTCACTGCTCATTGAAGACACGCGAGCCCATCCGCTGATTCGCGGAGCACCCGTCGTGCGCGGACTCCGCGTTCTTTCCTGTCTCGCGGTTCCGATGCGCGAGACCGGCGGCGGCATTCACGGCGCGATGTTCGCGCTCGACGGTGTGCCACGCTGGTGGACAGAGGCCGATGCGACGCTGCTGTCGCAGATTGCACTGGCGTCGACAAGCCTGCTCGCCAGTATCGCGACGACTCCGGGCTCGTTGGAGCGATCGGAGACGGAACCCTCCGCTCGCGTCACGTCGACCGATGGCGTCGACGCGAGCACGTTCGCCGGCTCAGTACTCGAGGCATTGGCCGATGGTGTCCTCGTGCTCGACGAGCGCTGGGTGGTCCGTTGGTGCAACGTGGCGGCAGCCAAAAGCCTCGGAGTTGCGCGCCACGACCTGTTTCTCCGGGACATCCGGGAGGCACTGGGCTCGATCGTTGACGTGGCCGTACTTGCCGCATGGCAGCGAGCATTCGACCTGCAGCGCACGACCAGCTTCACGTGGCACCATCAACCCAGTGGCCGATGGTTTGAAGGCACGGCGGTGCCTGCGCCAGCCGGGCTGACCATCGGCGTGCGAGACACCACGCTCGCCCGAACGGCCAGTGATGCGCGCGTGCGGCGCGCAGCACAAACGAGTGAAGCGAAGAAACTCGAGGCGATCGCCTTGCTCGCCGGCGGCGTCGCGCACGACTTCAACAATTTGTTGACGGTGATTTCCGCGAATACCGAGCTGTTGCAACAGCTTCCGCTCGCGACCGAAGGCGCCACGGAGATCACCGAGATTCAGCGCGCCGCGTCGCGTGCCTCGGACCTGACGCGTCACCTGCTCGCCTTCAGCGGACAACAATTGCTCGAACCTCGGGATGTTGAAGTCAATCAGGTGATCGCCAGCCTCGAGGGGTTCGTGCGTCGACTCCTGCCCGTGACGGTACAAGTCGAGACCTCGCTCACGACGCAGCCCACCACCGTACACGTTGATGTCGCGCAACTGGAACAGGCGATCGTCAACCTGATCACCAACGCGCGCGATGCCATGCCTGATGGCGGCGCGGTACAACTCGCAACGTCGCGGCGGGTACTCACCGAACTGCAACCGGCCAGACCCGCGCCGGTGCCACCCGGTCAGTGGGTGGTGCTTTCCGTGCGCGATACGGGACACGGCATTCCACCGCAGGTGCTCGAACGCGTCTTCGAACCGTTCTTCACAACGCGAGATGTCGGCGCCGGCACCGGCCTCGGACTCGCCACCGCCTACGGCATCGTGAAGCAATCCGGCGGCTGCTGCACGGTCGAGAGCACCGTCGGTCACGGCGCGACTTTTGAGATCTGGATGCCAGCCCTTCGCAGCTGATCAGACGGCCGGAGGTTCGACTTCGAGCACCTCACGCACCGTACGCGCAAGATCCCGTTCGGTGAACGGTTTCTCCAACAGCACAATCCCGGCTTCGAGTACTCCGTGGTGCACAATCGCGTCCTCGGTGTATCCCGACATGTACAGCACCCGGACGTTTGGACGCACCATGCGGAGTTGCTCGGCCACTCGCCGACCGTTGGCGCGTGGCATGATGACGTCGGTCAGCAGGAGATCGATGGGGCCGAAGTACTCCGCAGCCACGCGCAGTGCATGCTCGCCATCACTGGCCACGAGCACGCGGTAGCCCCGCCGTGCCAGCATCGCACGCGTGACATCGCGCACCAACGCTTCATCTTCGACGACGAGAATCGTCTCGTTGCCGCCGTGCACCTCGCCGGCCGGCCCGATGTTCTCGACATCAGTCTGGATCTCGCCTGTCGCCACGGGTAGATAGATCTTGAAGGTGGTTCCCACGCCCGATTCACTGTACACCCAGATGTGCCCACCGCTCTGCCGCACAATGCCGTAGACCGTCGACAGTCCAAGGCCCGTACCGCCTGCCTTGGTGGTGAAGAACGGCTCGAAGATCCGCTCGCGCGTTACGCGATCCATCCCGACGCCGCTGTCGCTGACGACCAGGCACACATAGTGCCCGGGACGAACGCCATGATGCCGATGCGCGTACGATTCGCCGAGTGCGATTTCGCTCACCTCGATCGTGAGTGACCCCCCATTCGGCATCGCCTCACCGGCATTGACCGCGAGGTTGAGGAGTACTTGCTCCAGCTGCACGGGATCTGCCAGCACGGGCGGCGAGAACTCGGCAATCGACAGGCGAATCGACACTTCTTCCGTCGTCACGCGAACGAGCAGCCGTTCCATCTCACGCACCAAGGTGCCTACGTTCACCGCCCGCGGTCGCAGGATCTGCTTCCGGCTGAACGCCAACAACTGGCGTGTGAGTGCGGTGGCGCGCGCCGCCGCGGCGCGGATCTGCTGCACTTCCTCGTACGGGCCTCCACCAGGCGGCAGCTCCTCGAGCAACAACTCGCTGAACCCGCTGATCGCCGTGAGCACGTTGTTGAAATCGTGCGCAACACCGCCCGCAAGTCGGCCGACCGCTTCCATCTTTTGGGCCTGAAACAGCTGCTCTTCAAGCCCCTTGCGCTCGGAAATATCACGGTGCACCGACACCCAGTGCGTGTGACGTCCCGAGAGATCGTACACGGGCACAATCACCAACTCCACCCAGTATTCGCGCCCTTCTTTCGTGCAGTGCACCAGCTCGGCGCGGCTACTCTCTCCGCGGCGTAACTGGTCGTGCACTCTCGCCATGACGGTTGGATCGGTGCTCGGGCCATCGAGAATCGTACTGGGCCGTCCGATCACTTCGGCGCGCGACCAGCCCGTATGTCGCTCGAACGCTTCGTTGACAAACACGATCGAGTGCCGACCGTCGGCGTCCGGTTCGGCTCGCGTGATCACGAGCAGATCGTTGATGCACGCGATCGCCGAGCGCAGCAGTTGACGATCGGCGTCGGTGCGCCTCGTCTCCGTCACATCCCGAATCACCGCAATGCGCGCCGCTTGCCCGCCGAACTCGAGATCAAACGCTGTCACTTCGGCTTCCATCATCTCGTCGTCGCTCTGACGCAACCGCCACACGCCGTGCGATTCTTTGGTACGTGAGCCGGCGTCGCGACCGGCGGCAAACCGCGACAGCTCGTCGCGGTGCATAAACGCGGTAATCGGCAGGCCCACCAGATCGCCGCGACCGGCAAAGGTGGTGTGCATCACCTGATTCACCGCGAGAATCAACGCGGAATCCCGATCGTACACCACCAGTGGCATCGGGACGGTGTCAAACAACGTCCGATAGCGCGCCTCGTACTCGGCCTGCACCTGTTCCATCGCCTGCGCATCCGAACGCTCCCGGGCCACCAGCGCCACGCCGTCCGCGAAGGGCACGATCCGCACGCGAACCCGACGCGCGGTTTGCGGGAGGAGCATCACGACGGTCGCCGTCGATCCCGACGCAGTGGCAGTGCCGATGGCGGAGAGCAGCTCCGTATTGCCGCCGAGCGGTGTCTCCGACAGCGAGCGACCGATCAGCGACGTCGCATCGATGCCGAGGGCCGCCACGACCTCGGCGGCGACCTCGTTCATCCAGAGGACGCGCAACGATTGATCGAGCCCGCATACGGCGTCGCCGACCGCCTCAAGCAGCGGATGGTCGGCGAGCGTGCCGATGAACTCTGGCGTGCGGGTGTGCGACATCGAGTGAGCGTGAGAAGCCGGACCAGGACACTGACTGGATGAAAGTGTCGGCTCCCGCCCCGCAAAGCTGAACGCATTGCTAGCCGGACACCCGCAGTCCGGATGTGAAGATGCGATCCGTTTTTTCGAATCCGGCCTCCGGCACATTGTCGAAGCGGACCACGCAGCCACGTTTAGGCGCCACTCGTATCGCGGAAACTGTCACAACGATCTCACGGGGTCAGACGGAAAGGTGAATATGGGTCGATCAAACCAATGCGCGTTACCGCCGTCAGGCGCGCAACAATCGCTCCAACTTTCGGGGCTGGGCGAGGAAATCCTGCAACGTATACGTGTCAAGGACCGCGAGGAACGCAGTCAGCGCTTCGTCCAGTGCGCGCGCGAGTCCACAGACCGGTGCAATCGGACACTGGTTGGTCTCCGCGTCGAAGCACTCCACGAGATTGAGATTGTCCTCGGTCTCGCGCACGACGGTCCCGATCCGAATGTCAGCGGGCGTCTGCGCGAGTCGCACTCCGCCGTGCCGTCCGCGAATCGTCTGTACGTAGCCCAGTGAGGCCAGCCGCTGCACCACCTTCAGCAGATGGTCTTCGGACATCGCCATGCGACGCGCGACGTCTGCCACCGTCGCCGTTTCCTCTCGATGCAGTCCAAGATAGACCAGACAGCGCAGCGCGTTGTCCGTGAATCGGGTGAGTCGCATGGGTCATACGTGAAAGTCCGGTGCAGTTCACCGTGCATTGCAGGAACGACGTCGTGCCCGCACCCTTGCAAATTGGCGACCCGCGGATCGATATTCAATACCGGTATGCCAGATACTTCTTTTAGAACACTCCCGATGGCGGAAAAACCGACCGTGCCGCCAATTGCGCCGCACCATCGCGTCCCGCTGGTGCATGGTCTCGTGGGAATGGTGCTGTTCGTGGGTGGCGGCCTTTTGCTCGTGCGCGCCGCCGACGCTCTGGCGCGCGGTGCATGGGCCACGCCCGCAATCCTCGGTGCGGTGCATGCACTCACGCTCGGCTGGCTGTTGACCCTCGTGGTGGGCACGCTCTATCAGCTCGGACCGGTTGCCCTGCAGGTGACGCCCCGCGCACCCAATATGTGGCCGTGGTTGCTGCCGCTGCACACCGTTGGCGTGGTGATCGTCACGTGGGGCGTGAGCGTGGGGCGCCACGACGTCGCGGCGTTCGGCTGGTTACTGCTCGCCATCAGCACGTCCGCGTCGGCGATCGTATTGCTTGGCCCGTGGCGAGCGCCGGAGAAGACGCGGGCGCGGATGCGGCTCGTCACACTCGGCTTTCTTGCACTCGGCGTCACGTTGCTGCTGGCCGCTAGTCGGCTCCTGTGGGGCTGGCAGGGCTTCATACCCGTCATCTCGAGCCTTCGTCTGTCACACAGCGCGTTCGGCCTGGTGGGCTTCGGCACGGTCATCGCGTGGGCTTTGGGCTCACACGTGCTCCCGATGTTTCTCGGAACACGCGCTCACACCTCGCCTGCGACGCGCTGGATCCCCGGGTTGTTGCTTGGCGGCGCGACGCTCCTGCTGCCAACGCTGTTCTCAGGTCTCGCCGCGCTACAGGCCGTCGCCGTCATGGTGATGGCGGCTGGCCAGGGTCTCGTCGTGTGGCAGGGACTGCAATGGTTCCGGAACCGCGCGAACCGCGCACTGGATCCGGCGCTGACCGCCGTCGCAATCGCGTTTGTCGCGCTCCTGCTCGCGACCGTGCTGCAACTCGTGCTGGCCGTCGGCGCCCTCTCGGGGGTGCTGTGGCTGGCGCACGACGTCTGGTCGCGCGCCGTCACCATCTGGGGTGTCCTTTTTCTGGCCGGATGGCTGGCCATGCTCGTCGCCGGCGTGCTGCTGCGCGTGTTCGTCTTTCTCAGCTGGATGGTTCGTGCCGGACCGGGCGCGCGGCCCGCCGCACACGGGCCCGTGCGCGTCAGCCAGTTTTCGCGACCGTCGCTCGCCTGGCTGTGTGTAGCGCTCTTTGCCGTTTCCCTGCTGCTGCTCTGCGTTACCATCGCAGCGGGCAGCACATCAGGCGCGCAGTTCGCCGCCGGTCTCTACAGCACCGCCGCGATCGTCTTGCTGCTGCATCATACGCTGGCCCTGTTCGCCCCGCCGCGGGATACCGTTGCGGCCTTGCCTCTATCGTCGCCACCCCTCGCCCCGAGTCCACATTGATCGCCGCACAGATCCCTGCACCCACCGTTTCGTTTGACGCGCGCCCGGCTATCGCGCAGGGTGAGGAACCGCTCACCGACATCCTCCAACTCGCCTCCACGCTCGAAGACGGAGACGTCCTCGAGATCATCGCTCCGTTCGACCCACGTCCGCTCTACGAGGTCCTGCAGAAGCGCGGCTTTCGCACACCCGTCGCAGCCACGGAGTCACGCGGCGTGTGGCGCACACTGTTCACACGCGTCGCGATCGCCCCGACACACACCGTCGCGAGCGTGCAGGCGAATCATCCAATGACAGCGCCGGTGTTCACACGGTTTGGACTGGATGCATGCTGCGGCGGTGCGCACACGCTCGATGCTGCCGCATCCGCGCACGGGGTCGATGTCGGCCCGCTGCTCGTACTGCTGCATGCAGCCGCGCTCGGGTCGTTGCACACCGACACGCGAGAACAAGGGAATCCCTGACAGCGGTGCACGGGGTCTGCCGACCGTAAAGCAGTATGTAACAGACGACATTCAACACGGCAGGGATCGACATCCCGTCGAGCTTACGCCACCACTTCAATTGTACCACGAGGCACTCCCCATGACTCGCTCCCGTTCGACTGGCTGGGCTGTAGCGACGGCGAGCCTCGCCGTCGTTGCACTCTATGCATACGGCTGTGGCCCCGCCGCACGATCAGGCGGCACGATCGGCGCCGTCGGCGACGTCGCGTCGCAGGTGTACGTCGCGCCCGGCACCCACGACGAGTTTTATGCCTTCCTGTCAGGCGGCTTTAACGGACAACTGTCCGTCGTTGGCCTGCCGTCGGGGCGCACGCTCAAGATTATTCCCGTGTTCTCGCAGCATCCGGAAAACGGCTACGGCTACAACGAAGAAACCAAGCCGATGCTCGAAACGACGTTCGGCTTCGTGCCATGGGACGACCTGCATCACACGTCGTTGTCACAAACCAATGGCGAAACTGACGGTCGCTGGTTATTCGTGAATGGCAATAACACGCCGCGCGTGGCACGGATCGATCTCACGCACATGGAAACAACGGAGATTCTTCAGATCCCGAACTCCGCGGGCAATCACGCGTCGCCGTTTATCACCGGCAACTCGGAATACGTGCTCGCGGCAACGCGTTTCAGCGTGCCGATTCCGCAGGCCGACGTGCCCATCTCGTCGTACAAGACGAACTTCAAGGGCACGGTGAGCTTCATTCGCGCGGACAAGCCCGGTCAGATGGACATTGCGTTCCAGCTCCTGGTGCCGGGTTTCAATTATGATCTGGCGCGCGCCGGCAAGGGACCGTCTGAAGACTGGGTGTTCTTCACGTCGTACAACACCGAAGAGGCGTTTGAAAAGCTGGAGATCAACGCCTCGAAGAACGACAAGGACTTCGTCGCGGCCGTCAATTGGAAGGTGCTCGAAGCGTGCGTCGGCAAAGGCATCTATCGCACGATGGACGCCGAATACAATCACAATGTGATGGATGAGTTTTCCCGCGAAGGCAAGGCGACGGTAAAGAAGGGTGTGAAGGTGCTGGAGCCCGCGGAATGCCCGGGATCGCTCTACTACCTGCCCACGCCGAAGTCGCCGCACGGCGCTGACGTGGATCCGACGGGTGAGTACATCGTAGCCGGTGGCAAGCTGGCGACGGTGATCCCGGTGCACTCGTTCTCCCGGATGCTGCAGGCCATCAAGGACAAGGCGTTTGACGGCGATGCCTACGGTGCACCCATCCTGAAGTATGAAGCCACCATTGCCGGCGAAGTACAGGATCCGGGACTCGGCCCGTTGCATACGGAGTTCGACGGCAAGGGGTATGCCTACACGTCGATCTTCATTTCCTCCGAAGTCGTGAAATGGAAACTGGGTACGTGGGAAGTGGTGGACCGCATTCCGACGTACTACTCGGTCGGCCATCTCATGATTCCCGGCGGCGATACGAAGAAACCGTTTGGCAAGTACGCGCTGGCCATGAACAAGATCACGAAGGATCGTTTCCTGCCCACCGGACCGGAGCTGGCGCACTCGGCGCAGCTGTATGATATCAGCGGCGATCGCATGAAGCTCTTGCTCGACTTCCCCACCATCGGTGAACCGCACTATGCGAGCGCGTTGCCGGCGGCACTGATCAAGGACAAACAAAAAAAGTTCTACTCGCTTGCGGAGAACACCCATCCCAAAGTGGCACGTGCCGCGCGTGAGACCGGCGTTGAGCGCAAGGGCAAGGTGGTGCATGTGCGCATGACCGCGATTCGGTCAAGCTTCGCGCCCGACAACATCGAAGGTGTGCAGGCGGGCGACACGGTGCTCTTCCATGTGACCAACATCGAGCAGGATTGGGACGTACCCCACGGCTTCGCCATCATGGGCGCCACCAACGCCGAGTTGCTGGTGATGCCCGGAGAGACGCGCACGCTCAAGTGGATTCCGAAAACAGCCGGTGTGTACCCGATGTACTGCACCGACTTCTGTTCGGCGCTGCATCAGGAGATGCAGGGCTACGTGCGGGTGGGTCCGTCGGGTTCCACCGTCGCGCTCAGTGCCACGACAACCCGTCGTGCGCAGCAGGCGGCACGCATGGCCGCCAATGAGGGCAACGCGGCCGAACGGCAGGCGCTGAATCAGCTGAGGCCCTCCCGCACCGCCACCGATGCCGCGAACAAACCCGTCGTTGATCCGCATGCGGCGCACACTGTGCCTGCATCGCCACCTGTTCCCAAGCAGTACTGAATCCTCCCGCTGCCGGCGAATGCACTCCGCATTCGCCGACAGCCGCGGACGGTGACATTCCCTGCACCAGACACGACCATGCTTCGCACCCCTCACCGCCTGCTGTTGGCCGTGGCCGCTTTGTTGCTGCTCGCCGCGTTTGCATTTCCGCTCTGGCGGATCTCGCTCGTGGCGCCGCAGTATCCGGAAGGGCTCGGCATGCTCATTCGCGTCAATACCGTCACCGGCGTCGAGCCTCACCATCTCGACAACATCAACGGGCTCAATCACTACATCGGGATGAAGCGGATCGTACCCGATACCATCCCCGAGCTGCGGATCATGCCGTGGGCGCTTGGTGCCCTGCTGCTGACCGGCTTGGGGGTGGCCGCGCTCGGCAATCGCCGACTGGCTCGCGCCTGGGCCGTCGTCTTTCTGGTGGGGTCGCTCGCCGGCGTGGCAGACTTCTGGCGGTGGCAGTACGACTACGGTCACAACCTCGATCTGGAAAATGCCCCGATCAAAATTCCGGGCATGTCCTATCAGCCGCCGCTGATCGGGAGCAAGCAGCTGCTCAATTTCACGGCGACCTCGTGGCCCGATCTCGGAGGGCTGGCGGCCTTCGCGTCGCTGGGCCTCGCCATTGCGGTGTTGGTGCACGATGCGCGCACACGGGCTCGCACGAACCGGGCACTGCGTGATCTCCCCACCGGCGACGCGCACGCAAACCCGGGAGCGTTGCGTTCGCCGCTGATTCTGCGACACACCGTCAAGGAGGCCGCACCGTGAACCACGTCACTCGCCTGTCGATTCTGATACTCGCCCTTTCAGCGGCCGGCGGCTGCGGAGACACGACGCCGCGCGCGCTCGTCGAAGGGCAAGACAGCTGCGACTTCTGCCGCATGAGCATCAGCGACCTTCGTTTCGGCGCGCAGTTGATCACGTCAACCGGCAAGGTGCATACGTTTGACTCGATCGAGTGTCTGGCGGGCTTCGCCGCGTCGCTGCCCGCGATCACGAAGGTGTCCGGCATCTACGTGACCGACTTCCGTGAAGCCGGCTCGTTCGTCGCGGCGGAAGCGGCGATTTATCTGGTTGACGGGCGCGTCGAAAGCCCGATGGGGCGTCGCGTGGTTGCGTTCGCGTCCACCGTGAGCAGCGACGAACTCGTCGCGACCTACGGCGGTGAGGTGAAGACGTGGGCCGAGGTCACGGCATTGCTCGCTGACGAGCGCGTGGCGCTGGCCAGCACACATCGGCATGGGCACGGTCCCGCAACGCCCGAAGGCGCCCGTGCGCACTGACGCATGGCGGCGGGCTTCGCGCCGGATGATCGCGCTCGCCGGACTTGTGTCGGCCGCGCAGACCTCGCTGGCCGCGCAAAAGGGTGATTCATTGCTCCATGTGGGCGTTGGTGCGCCGACACCTTCCGCGCTCACGCTCACCGCCGCGTTGGCGCGCGTGAGCCGCCATGGGCGCATTGTCGTGCACCCCGGCACCTACCGCGAATCAACCCTCGTGATTCAGCGCCCGGTCCACCTCGAGGGGCTGCCGGGAGCGGTGCTCGATGGCGAGGGAAACCGCGGGCTCTTGATCGTCCATGCCGACTCCGTGCGCGTGCGCGGCCTCACCTTTCGCAACACCGGAGCGAGCCATACGGAGGACCGTGCGGCGATTCGCGTTTTCGAATCGCTCGCGTGCGAGATCGCGGGAAATCACTTCGAGTCCACCTTCTTTGCCCTGCACCTGCAACGTGTCGATGGTTGTCTCGTGCGCGGCAACACGATGCGCGGGTTGGCCGGCTCGCAGAGTTCCACGGGCAATGGCGTGCACGTCTGGTCGAGCCGCAACGTGCTGGTGGAAGAGAACCGGATCACAGGACACCGCGACGGCATCTACTTCGAGTTCACCCGGGAGGCTACGGCGCGCCGCAACGTGGTGACCAAAAGCCTGCGATACGGGCTGCACTTCATGTTTTCCGACAGCTGCGCGTACGAATCCAATCGGTTTACGGAGAATCGTTCGGGTGTCGCCGTGATGTACGCGAAGCACGTGCGCATTGTCGACAATCTCTTCAGCGACGCACGAAACAGCGCCTCCTACGGACTGCTGCTCAAGGAGATCAACGACAGTCACATCACCGGCAACGACTTCATTGACAATACCATCGCGGTGCATCTCGAAGGGTCAAACCGGAATGAGCTCTCGCATAACCGGTTCGAGGCGAACGGATGGGCACTCCGGCTGCTGGCCGACGCGCAGGAGAATCAGGTGCGACATAACAGTTTCGCGCGGAACATGTTCGATGTCGCCACCAACAGTCAATCGCACTACAGCACCGTTCGCGGGAACTACTGGGATCGCTATCGCGGCTATGACCTTGGTCGCGATGGGGTAGGTGACGTGCCCCACGCTCCCGTACGACTCTTTGCGCTCGTGGTCGAGCGAGCTCCCGCCGCATTGTTGCTGGTACGAAGCGTGATTGCCGACGCGCTTGACCTGCTTGAGCGCATTGCGCCCATGCTCACACCCGCAACGCTGATCGACGCCGCCCCGCTCATGCGCGAACCGCAACGTGCGCCGAGCGCTGCGTCCACCGAGCTACGTGTCGCCCGCGGAGGCGCCTCATGACGGCTGCGCCGATGCTCGAGGTTCGCCGCATCTCCAAGTCATTCGGTCGCACGGCTGTGCTCCGCGATGTGAGCGTGGCGCTACCCGCAGGCTGTATCACCGCCGTGATTGGACCCAACGGTTCAGGCAAAACGACTCTGAACAAGATTCTCCTCGGACTGGTTCGCCCCAACCACGGACACGTACTGCTCAACCATCAGCAGGTCACGGGGAGCGATACATACCGCGCCCGCATTGGCTACATGCCTCAGGCGCCGCGGTTCCCTGAGCATCTGGCGGCGAGAGACGTGCTGCAGCTCGTGAGCTCGCTGCGACCACATGCACCGCACATGACATTGGAGCAGCTCATCGACGCGTTCGACCTTGCCTCGTTCGTTTCACGCCCGCTCGGTGTATGCTCGGGTGGGCAGCGACAGCGCGTCAACGCCGCGGTGGCGCTGATCTTTGAGCCCGACGTCCTCATTCTTGACGAACCGACCGCCGGGCTCGACCCGGTCTCGAGCGCGTCGCTGAAGGACCGTATCATCGCCGAGCGTGCCAAGGGACGCGCGATTCTGATCACGTCACACGTACTCAGCGAGCTGGAAGAACTCGCCGATGACATTGTCTTTCTTCTCGACGGTACCGTCCGTTACTGCGGCAGTCAGTCCGCGCTTCGTGCTTCGACGGGCGGGCTCTCGCTCGAGCGCTCGATCGGGGCGCTGATGCAGTCGTCGTCGATCGCCATCGCTCCGGACACGCACCGCACCCCGCTCCACGGTACGCGCACCGATGAGGCGCACGTATGAACAGCGACCGCGTTGCCGATCGGGTGCTGTCGGTTCCATCGCGCGAAACGTTCTCCCCCGGCATGATCGGCGCGCGACCGGTCACCCCCCACTTCACATTGATCGCCGCCGTACTACGCGCGCAGGTTGCAGAGATCGCGCGCAATCGTTGGGTCCTGGCCTACGCGCTGGTGTTGGCCGTGCTCACCGAGGCGCTGTATCAGCTCGGCGGTAGCGCGCCGCGCGCGCTGAGCGGCCTACTCAATGTGGTGCTGCTGCTCGTGCCGTTGGTGACCACCGTCTTTGGTGTGGTGTATTGGCACACGTCGCGCGAGTTCACCGAACTGCTGCTCGCGCAGCCGGTTCCGAGGCGGGCGTTGTGGTGCGGCTTGTATCTCGGGCTGGCAACCCCGCTCGTCGCCGCCTTCGCGCTTGGGATCACGCTACCGCTCGTGTTGCATCGCGCCGTGACCCCCGACGTGCTCCCGCTGTTGCTCTCGTACCTGTTGGCCGGTTCGGCGCTCACCCTGAGCTTTGCCGCCATCGCGATGTGGATCGGCGCCGCGCAAGACGATCGCCTCAAAGCGCTCGGTCTCGCGCTCGCCGTCTGGTTCATTACCACCGTTGTGTACGACGGGCTCGTGATCTGGTTGGCCACCGCCTACTCCGACTGGCCGCTCGAGAAGCCAATGCTCGGGTTCATGTTCGCGAATCCCGTGGACCTTGCGCGCACGGGGCTCATGCTGCGTCTCGACAGTGCCGCACTGATGGGATACACCGGCGCGGTACTCTCCAACGTGCTCGGCGGGCCCCGCGGCCTGTTCCTGTCGAGCCTCGGGCTCGTGTTCTGGATTGTGCTTCCCGCGATCGCAGCTGCACGCGCCTTTGCCCGAAAAGATTTCTAACCTCGTCGCTCCTTCGTTCTGCTCGTTCAACGCTTTATCACTCGGACCACACCATGCGAAACTTTTCCGCGATCCTGCTTGCCCCGTTTCTGCTGCTCGCCGCCTGTAGCGGCGACGCTCCCGGGTCTGACAGAGCAACTCCTGACGCTGCGCCAGCGCCCACAGCGGCCCGAAGCGATCTTCCGGCGCGTACGGGCACCGTGCACACGATTGAAATGATCATGGACGACAGCGGCAACTTCTTCAAACCGGCTGAGGTTACGGCCAAGCCGGGCGACGTGCTGCGATATGTGCTGGTGAGTGGCGTACACAACGTGCACTTTGTGGCAGACTCAAATCCCGGCGTACGCGGACTGCCACCGGCCGGCCCGATGCTCCAGCTGCCAGGCCAAACCGATGACGTGGTCGTGCCCGACGCAATCGGCACGCGGCTCTTTGTTCAGTGCGATCCGCACGCACTGCTCGGTATGATCGGCCATGTGAACGTGGTCGCTCCCTGACCGCTACTTACGCGCGTCGGCGCTGGGGCGGCAACCGATCGTCCCGGCTTGCCACTTTCGCTATCTTTCAGCTGCGTCCCGCCTTCGGGCGGGACGTTTGCGTTTCTCCCAGTGCACACGTTCGCGCAGTCACCTGCTCCGCGCTCTCAGACCCCGCGTCTCATGCCACACACGACGGTTTTTCATGAATCCCCGGTGTTCCCGCGCGGTTTTCGCTGCGCGAGCCGCAACGTGGGTCTCAAACCAAGCGCGAAAGATGTGACGTTGTTCGTCAGTGACGTGGACGCAGCCGCCGCGGCGGTGTTCACGCGTAATCATTTTCCCGGCGCACCGATCATTCTGGGTCGTGAAACGATGCGCGGCGGTGTGCTGCGCGCGATCATCGCCAACAGCAAAGTCAGCAACGTGGCGACCGGGGCGATCGGCGTGGAGCACGCACGTCGCATGGCGAACGCCGCCGCCGCCGAACTCGGGACTGAGTCGGATCGGGTGCTTGTGAGCTCCACCGGCGTCATCGGTGTGCCGCTGCCGATCAAGATGATCGAGGCCGGGATTCCGGGCATTGCCGCCGAGTTGCAGCACGATCCGATCGTCGGCGCCGAAGGCATCATGACCACCGATTCGCATCCCAAGGCAATTTCGCTGAGCGTGGAGAACGCCACCATCACCGTGGTGGCCAAGGGCTCCGGCATGATTGAGCCGAACATGGCCACGATGCTCGCCTACATCTTCACGGATGCCGCGTTCGATGCGGCGACGCTCGATGCGATGCTGCGCGACGCCGTGGCCGACTCGTTCAACATGCTCTCGGTGGACAGCGACACGAGCACGTCGGACACCTGCGTCATCATGGCGAATGGTCGGGCGGGTGCGGTGACGCAGAGCGCGTTTCGCGAGGCCCTCCGCGCGGCGTGCGTCCGCATGGCGAAGATTCTGGCGCGCGATGGGGAAGGCGCCCAACACTTGCTGTGTGTGCAGGTACGCGGTGCGCTCAACACGGCGGAGGCGCGCGTCGTCGCCAAGAGCATCGTCAACTCACCGCTCGTGAAGACGATGGTGCACGGCGCCGATCCCAACGTGGGGCGGCTGCTCATGGCCGTGGGCAAGTGT
Organism: Gemmatimonadales bacterium; assembly: GCA_038224035.1. GTDB lineage: Bacteria > Gemmatimonadota > Gemmatimonadetes > Gemmatimonadales > Gemmatimonadaceae > JAABRT01. The sequence continues at coordinate 19,308 of JBBRFQ010000018.1, read as the reverse complement.
TTTGATTGCACCGTGCGTCCTGAGCGCACCGACGCGTGGATCAACCGGTTCCCCGTCGTGCGCAGCGGCCAGCGCCTGCCGTTTGACGATGGCACCGTGCGCGAGGCCCTCAGTCACGATCTCGTGGAGCTCGAGGTCGATCTCGGCGTAGGCGACGGCGAGGCCACGGCGTATGGATGTGATCTCACGCGCGAGTACATCGACGAAAACGCGGCGTATTATTCAAGCTGACTGTCGCGGGCTGAGCAGTTCAGCCGCGCAAGACCCGCGCGGCTGACGCAGCGGCTTGCACTCCATGCCACTGCGCCTCTTCGAACAGTGAGAATCCGCTCAGGTCGGCATGGGCGAGAAAGACGCGAGGCGCTGGCCGCCAGGTGGCGAGCGTGCGATTGCGAACGATCAGTCCCGGCACCGGTCTCGCCATCGCGTGTCCCCAGCGCTTGACATCGATCCGCGTGACGCAGTCGGCGATGTCGGGATGCGCACGCGAGAGATCGGCGAGAATCTCATCGCGCCACTCCCCCCACGGTCGCTGTTCCAGCCACGTGCGCGCCGCCGCCGCGGGTCGGTCCACCACGGCGTGATACCATGTCCAGACGGTATCAGGGCCGGGACGGCCGAGATATTGATGGCTCGCGGATACATAGCCCAATGAGCGGCTGCCGTAGATCACGTTATCCCACGCGAGCGGCGCGCCGTGCTCGGCCGGTCGTTTGTCAAGGACAAGATTGGCCACGATCCACGGGGAGTACTCCGTGCGCACGGGCACCGTCGCCGCACGCATCACGCGCGGCAACACGAACAGGGGCGCCGCCCAGATCACCACATCGCATTCGACGTCGAGCGCTGGCGTGCGCACCAACCACCGCGATCCTTTCGGCTCGATCGCATATGTTGGTGCGTTGGTGCGGACGCGATCACCGGCGCGCTGCAGCAGATGTCGCACGAGAAACGCATTGCCCTCGGGCCACGTGAGCGGCCCTTGTTCCACCGGTTCGCGCGCTGCGAAGTAGTGCGCGGCAGCCCAGGCGCTCACTTGGTCGAGCGACGCGCCGTAGTCATCCCGCGTGCCGTACTCGATCCACCAGCGTAGCGTCGGCGACACGTAGCGCTGCGCATCGAGCCACGCACGCGCCGTCATCCCATCCAGTGCATGTGTGGCCGCGGCGCTTGCACCGGAAACAGACCACGGCGCTCCAGCCAGTGGCACGCGGAATGCCCCCGAAGCGCGCCATTGCGCGACCTGCGTATCCCAGCGTGCCCACTCGTCACGTTCGGATCGTGGTGCCGCGTCAAGTGGCTCCAGTCCTTCCTGCCATCGGCCATGCTGCCACAGGCGCTCCTGCGGCGAATGACACAGCGTGCGTTCGTCCCAGGTACCATCAGCGGCGAGTACACCCACTTCGCGAAGCAACCGGCGCACATGCACCGCCTCGGTGCTCGGCACCGGCACGTAGTGAGCGCCCCACGGATAGCGCGTTGTCGAGTTTTCTCCGGCGCGCGAGTTACCACCCGCGCTGTCCGCCAGCTCAAGCAGCAGCCAATCGCGCACGCCCAGTGCGTCGAGCTGCCAACCGGCCGAGAGACCACCCATGCCACCACCCACGATTACGACGCTCGCGCGCCGTTGTTCGCGCGCGCCCGCGCGGCGCGTCAGCGTTCCATCTCGCAGCGCGTGGCCAACCGGCGCGTCGTCCTCGACGAAACCGCCGGCGATCGGCCGACCGGCTTTCCGCGTCAGGCCATGCAGGGCGGGCGCGCCGCGCATCGCCGTTGCCGGAGGTGCCGCGCTCAGCGCCGACAATTGCGACAACGGCGAGGCAACGGCAAGTCCTGCCGCCAACCGCGCCAGAAACTCGCGCCGTGATGAACCACGCTCTGGCGCGTTCATCAGCGGTTGATCGCCTCCCACTCCTGCTCGTAATAACGCACCAGCACCTGATTGTTCAAGCGATTGGGCAGGGCTTCAACACGCGCCATGTCCACCGGAAAATCAAAGAGCGCCGGGATCGCATTCGCCGTGAGATATCGCAGACCTTTGGGCAGCGTATGCGGCGGCTGGTACGGCACCGCACCCGCGATCACGAACCCCCACTCGCCGAAGCTCGGCACGTATACGTGATAAGGAAACGTGCGTAGTCCCGCTCCGTCGAGTGTCGCCACAATACTCCAGAACGACTGCCGGGCGAACAACGGTGACGTGGACTGCACGGAAATAAAGCCATCCTCCGCCAGGTGTTGCCGGACCAGTCGATAAAACGCACTCGTGTACAACTTTCCCACGTGATAGTTCGACGGGTCCGGAAAGTCGATCACGATGAAGTCGAACATACCTGCGTGCTGATCGAGCCATACAAACGCATCAGCGTTGACGACGGTGACGCGTGGGTCACGCAGTGCGCTGTCGTTCAGCACGGTGAGCCGATCGTGCGTGGCGAAGAGCGATGTCATGCCCTCGTCGAGATCGACCAGTGTGACGCGCTCAATCCGGGGATACTTCAGGATCTCACGCACCGCGAGCCCATCGCCACCGCCCAGTACGAGCACACGCTTCGCCCGCGGCAGCGCGGCCAATCCCGGATGCACGAGCGCTTCGTGATACCGGTATTCATCACGTGACGCAAACTGCAAATGCCCGTTGAGATACAGCCGGAGATCATCCTTCCAACTCGTCAGAATGATGCGCTGGTAGCGGGTATCCTTCGCCAGAATCACCGGGTCCGCGTACATCCCCTCTTCAGCGAACGTCGTGATCGCCTGCCCTTTCCAGAGACCTGCGCCGAGTATACACGCCGAGACCAGGCACATGAGCTGGAGCGTGCGCCGCTGCGGCAGCTCATCGCGGAACAGCCACGTGCTCCAGAGCGCGACCAGCACGTTGACCAGGCCGAAAAGCAACGCCGATCTGATGAGTCCAAGGCGCGGCACGAGCAGCAGCGGGAACAACAGCGAAGCCGCCAGCGCGCCCACGTAGTCGAACGTGAGCACGTTCGCGACCACGTCCTTGAACGAAAACCGCTGGCGCATGATGCGCATGAGCAGGGGGATCTCGAGTCCCACCAGCGTGCCGATCAACGTGACCGTGGCGTACAGCACCGGGCGGAACGCGTCGCTCCAGGTGAACGACAGGAAGAGCACGAGTGCCGAGAAACCGCCCACGATGCCAACCAGTAGTTCAATCAGCACGAAGCGCACCACCACACCGCGCACAATAAAGCGGGAGAGCCAACTGCCGATGCCCATCGCAAACAGATAGGTGCCGATGATCGTGGAGAACTGCGTGACGCTGTCGCCCAGCAGATACGACGCGAGGGCACCGGCCACAAGCTCATAGATCAGCCCGCACGCCGCGATCAGGCAGACGGTCGCAAACAGGGCCGCGTTCATGCGTTACACCTGCGTGTCACGAACCAACCACGATGTGTCAATGAATCGCGGCCGCGACGATAATGCCCAGCGCGAGCGCCGCCGAGCCCATGAGGATGGCGGCCGCCACGTTGCGCTTCTCGCCGATCTCATGCCACAGTTTTCCAGGCGTCAGAAGATCGAGAATGATGAATGCGACCACGAACAACACGACGCCGAGTCCGGCGAACACCGCCGCCGCGGTGACGTTCTGCATCAGGCTGTATTCCACTGGGGACTTCTCCTCTACTTGCCGCGGAGCGTGCGCCCCGGAATGTAGTACGGGGATCGATAGGCACCGGGATTGGCGCGCACCGACTGCGGATCAACCGTGGTTTTGTCACCGCTGGTAAAGCTCCAGCCCCTATACTGAGCCGTTCCCAGCAGGCCCAACACCGCGACGCCATAAACTGCATAAAGTACGGTGCGAATCATGTGGGCTCCTCGTCCGGTGGGAATGACATCGTGGCGCCCTCGTGATCGCTCTCCATCCAGCGCCGGTTTTCGAAGCCGATGGCGGGGAACCACGCAATCAGAATCGGAACGATGAGTGCGGCCAGGGCGATGAGATAGAGCAGGATCGACGGCACGTCGCGCGTCACACGCAGCGAGTATCGCACCGGTGCACCCACCGGCTCGCCGCCCTCGGGCGCGATGCGCAACAGATATTGGCCGGCCGGAACGCCGGCGAGCGTCACGCCAGAGCGGCGCGAGCCTTCGCTCCAGTTCCCGTCGCTATCCGACCCCGAGTAGTAGCTGGCCTGCGTCCCGAAGTCCCGTGATTGCCCGGTTTCATTGTTGATCAGCGCCAACGCGAAATACACCCAATCATTGCCGAGATCCGTCTGCAACTCGAGTTCTACATTCGACGTGCGCCCCTTGAGCTCAAACGGTGCGGTGACCAGCGCGTTCGATTCACCACGTGTGCGGTCGTAGGTATAGCTGCCGTCGAACACCTGTTCGTCGCGCGCGAGCAGCATGCCGCCCACGAACATCAGCAGCCAGACACCCAGCAGTAACACGCCAACCCGGCGAACACGTCGCGCCGCGCGCACATGCGGATTCGGCTGATTCGCGAACACACCGCGCGGGCTCTTGTCGAGCGTCGAGAGACCGAACATGCGCGCGATCTCGGCCGGCTCGGTGTACGTGCCCAGCGACCAGGTCGTCTCGAGATCCGTGCCCTCGGCGGAGAGCAGGAATGGCGGAGACGTGAAATCACGCGAAGCCACCGCGTCGCCCACGCGCAGCTCCCACGGGAACTCGCCCAACGCGAACGACGTGCGTGCGTTCGCACTCTGGAAGTGATGAAACGTGCGCTGGTCGAGCTTGACCATCGACCGGACGATGCTGGATAACTCCTGCGGTGGCCGACGCAACTTCTCGATCACATTCCAGTGTCCCTCGTACTCGGACAAGTACATGAAGCCATGATACGGATTGAAGCAGACGTACTCACTCCACGAATAGTCCACCCCTTCTACCGTGATCGTCACACGCTGGCACCCGATCGCCTCGTACGGCACACCCCGAATCGTACCACGCGTACCGAGCGGAATCCCGGGCGTAAAGGTGATCCGTTCCGCATGTCGCTGCAGGATGCGCAGATTCGGATCGAGCGCGTCCAGCACCGAGCCGCACGTCACGCAAGCCACCGTCACGGCCCAACCTTCGGCGTGCAACGTGATGGACGCACCACAGCTCGGGCACGACAGCGCGGACGCCTTCACCATCCGGTGAACTCACGCACGCCGGTGGCCTGCAGCTCCCGCCACGTCACGTAGTCGCCCGCGAACAGCAGCGGCGGTGTCTCACTACCGTCGAGCGTCGCAAAGTGGCCGTTTTCAGTGATGAGGTCGGCGAACCAGCAGAGTGATCGCGCGCTCGTTGTAAACGGGAGTTCTCCCTCGGTGCCCACATAGGCCGCCTGCGTCAGGCTGGCCACGATGTACTCGTGCTGATCGGTATGCACACGGTCGCCCACGCGCAGCGAGGCAGGATCGGGCAGCGGCCCGCCGGGCGCCACCTCCACAGTGATCGCGTACTCCAGTTGTGCATCGGAGAGCCACGCGCTGCTGCCATCGCTCACGCGACAGTACCACTCGTTCCATCGACCGCGTGACCACTCGTACGTGAGTCGCCCAACAACAACAAACGAACGCGCGCCCCATCGCCCTTCAAGACCGAGTTGTATCGGCGAGCCGGTGACCGGGAACTCCGCTTGCAGCCCGACCCGCTCCAGATCGAGTCCCTGTCGCACGAGCACCGACTTGCAGAAATCGCAGGTGGTTTGCACGGCCTGCGCCCAGCGAAAGCGGATCGGCGCACCGCAGTTGGGGCAACTCGTGGCGTGTGGAGCCGGCGCGGTCATGCGTTGTGACTCACGCGTGAAGTGCAGAGCGCACCGGGCTCATCATGCCGTACGCGCGCTCGACAACACGAACCGTTACCTGTGATGCGCCAAGTAACGCCTCGAGACGCGGGTTCCAGTCCCACGGGTCCCGCGGCGTGCAACAGAACAGGTTGATACACGCCGACGAATACTCGGGAAACGTGTGGACGGTGAGGTGTGACTCCGCCAGCAGCCACATTCCCGTAATGCCGCCCGGTGATGGGAACTGATGCCAGTGCGCGCTGCCGACCGGATGCAGCGACAGTTCGTGCACGACGGCATCGAATAGTTGCTGCAACGCACCCACACTTGTGAGGCGATCGGCGTCACAGCCGGACGCCTCAACAATCCACTCGGAACCGGTCATCCCGCGAGCGGCATCGTGTCGGCGCAGCGCAAACCAGCCTGCTGAATCAGGACTGCGCACCGCCGCAGATGGCGCAGAACTTCGCCACCGACGGAATCGACTTGCCGCAATGAATGCAGAACTTGGTCTCGCCGCTGACCTCGGCGGCCGCGCCTGCGCCAGCCGCCATGGGTGGCGCACCGACGGCTGCAGCCGGTGCGGCGGGCGCCGCCGGTCCGGTTGCCGCACGCATCGCATCGGCCATGATGGCACCCATGCCGACACCCGCGCCGAGCCCAACGCCCATGCCGGCAATGCCACCTTCGTTCGCCGCAGCGATCGGGATTGACTGCGCGGCCTGAAACTGCGCGTACTGCCGCATGTCGCCCACCATGTTCATGGAGATGCGCTCGTCGAGACGCTTCTGCAGCTCGTCGGGCAGCGACAGGTTTTCTACGGTGAAGCTGGCGAGTTCAAGACCATACGACGCGAACTGCGGGGCAAGCTCAGCCGCGATAAGCGTTGCCACCGCCGCCTGGTTGGCCGCCATATCGAGAAACGGCACCTGCGACTTGGCAAACGCCGTGGTGAACGATGTGATCACCGCATTGCGCAACTGCGGCTCGAGCTCGCTCGCCGCATACTGCGCCTGCGTGCCCGCAATGTTCGTGTGAAACGCCAGCGGATTCACGAGCCGGTAGCTGTACACACCAAAGCCGCGCAAACGCACCGCACCGAACTCGGCGTCGCGAATGGTGATGGGCTGCTGCGTGCCCCAGCGCTGATTGGTTTGCAGACGCGTGGAAAAGAAGTACAGATCGCTTTTGAACGGTGACTGAAACAGCTTGTCCCAGTTCTTGAGATTCGTGAGCAGCGGTAGCGTGTTGGTATCGAGCTTGTAGAGCCCGGGACCGAACGCGTCCGCCGCTTTGCCTTCGTTCACAAACAGCGCCATCTGCGACTCACGCACCGTGAGCGACGCGCCGTTCTGGATTTCCATATCGCGCATGGGGAAGCGCTCCATGAGCACGCCCGGACCGTCCTCGGTCCAATGAATGACGTCGATGAATTGCTTCTTCAGGAAGTCACCAAAAGACATGACCGGCCTCCGGGGCGGGCGGGGGTGCAGGAGCGCGCCAGAGCGGCGCATCAGTGGAAGTTACGGACTCCCGCCGCTTGGGGAAAGGAAGATCATCGGTTGAGCTCAAAGGCAAAGGTCTGCTCCACCAGTTGGGCCACCGGGCGACCGCCAACTTCGGCCGGTAGATAGCGCATCCGGCGCAGTGCCGTCTCGACAGCTCGGGTGAATAGCACGTGGTCACTGTGCAGAATCGTCAGTCGTGCAAAGTCGACACGGCCCGCGGAATCCACCACGAATCGCGCTCGCACCGAGCCGGCAATGGAGCCGCTGCGCAGCACCTCGGGATAGAGCGGCGTGGGAGATCCGGGACGAACGGCCACGGCTTTCTCCACCTGGATCGCCGTGAACACGCCGTCACCGCTGCCGAGGGCGCTGGCGGCCATGCCGTCACCACCGCCGCCGGCCGACGCCGGCGCGCGTCGTGAGGTAAAGTCGTTCGCATTCGTCACCACTCGTGACAGATCAATGTCCGGAATCGACAGTGGCACAAAGTCCGGTGCCATCAGGGAGGGCGGGGCTGGTGCTGGCGTGGCCGCGCTGGGTGCGCGAGCGCTGGCCGGCGTCTGCGTCGCCGCCGGGAGCGGCGTGATCTCGGGAGGCGGTGCCATGTAGACAATCGCTTCCACCGGCTCGTTCGCCGGCAGTTCCGACGCGCGACCGGACGCGACCACAATGGCCGCGCCCACACCCACGTGCAGCGCCAACGACACCACGGAACTGAAGCGACGACGCGGGACAACGGCAGACGATTCGAGCAGTGTATTCAGCATGCGAGCCTCCGATATGGTGACGCGCCATCGGCCTCTCCGATCGCGCGCTACACCAATGCAACCGTTCCATGAGGCGCACATGAAAACTGCGTGAGCGCAGCGTGAACACCGCATGACGAGTTGATGAAGACGGGATGAGCGGACGATGAAGTCGGTAGCGTCAGCACGGAGGCATTGCAACGACCGTTTGAATCCACCCGGTTCACCGTTACCGTGAACTGGAGGCGCGAGGTAGACGGCACGCACCAGCGCTCGTCGCGGCCGACCAACTGTTCTCTGTTTACGGTTGGTCGCACTGGATAGCGACGCGCGTTCCCCATGGATCGTCCATGGAGAACGCGTTGTTTTTTTCTGAATGCACGACGATCGCAATCGCCTCGGCACGCGCACGTACCGCCCGCACATCGTTGGCCGTTGGCAGTACAACGGTCCATCGCAACAATCGTGCCTGGTGTACATCGGCGGGCGTGGCCGCGCTGCCTGCCCACGTGTTCGTGCCCAGATGGTGATGGTAGCCACCCGCTCCGAAAAATCGAGCCCCGGGATACGACGACTGCGTGACCGCGAAACCGATCACATCGCGATAGAAGCGCGCACTCGATTCAAGGTCGCCCACGTGCAGGTGCACGTGACCGATCACGGTGCCGGCCGGCAGCCCCGTAAACGGTGCATCGTTTGCCGCGCGCACGAGATCGCCGAAATCAAGCGGCAGCGACGCCATCTCCACTTCACCACGGGCAATACTCCACTCCTCCCGCGGCCGATCGGCGTAGACCTCCACGCCAAGCCCGTCGGGGTCTTGCAGATACAGCGCCTCACTCACGAGATGATCCGCGCTGCCAACGCGTTCATCGCGGTCCGAGAGATGCGTAATCAAACGTCCGAGTGCCGCCCGATCGGGCAGCAGCCACGCCACGTGAAACAGCCCGAGTCGCCCGCGCGGCGGCATCAGGTCGCTGCCCTGCACCTCGTGCAACGTGAGCAAGGTGCGATCGTCGTCGTGTGCGCCGAGCGTTGCGGCCGTACTCTCGCGCGAAATCACGCGCGCACCAATCACGTCGTGGTACCACCGCACCGAGCGAGCAAGATCGGATACCTGCAAATGCACGCCGCCAAGTTGCGTGGCGTCCGGGAGCATCGGGTTCATCGCGGATTCTCCACAGGTCGGGGGCGATGGCGACAGCCAGCGCAACGAACATCCGGTGAAGTATACCGCAGCCGTGTGTGTCGTGTGACAACCGTCACCCGGCCTGCCACCCGTGACGGGTAAGCTCCTCGCATGTCCACCTACCCGAACTCCGCAGCCGACGCAGACCTCCCGATGATCATTCAGGGCGGCATGGGCGTTGGTGTTTCGAACTGGCAACTCGCGCGCGCCGTGTCCATGGCGGGCCAACTTGGCGTGGTCTCCGGCACCGCGATCGACACGATGCTGGTGCGCCGTCTGCAGGACGGCGATCCGGATGGTCACGTGCGACGTGCGATGGCGCAGTTTCCGATGCCGGTCGCCGCCGCGGACACACTCGCACGCTACTTTCTGACCGGCGGTCGACCCGGGGGAACGCCGTACGTGACGCTGCCCATGTACAAGCAGCACATGAGTGTGCGTCGTCAGCAGCTCACCATGCTGGCAAACTTCGTCGAAGTGTATCTCGCCAAAGAAGGGCACATTGGCGTTGTCGGCATCAATCTGCTGACGAAAATTCAGCTGCCGAATCTGGCGTCGCTTTACGGTGCCATGCTCGCGAATGTGGACTACGTGTTCATGGGTGCCGGCATTCCGGGCGAAATGCCGGGCGCGCTCGACGCTTTTGCCGAACACCGCTCGGCGACCGTTCGCTTTGATGTCGAAGGACTTGTGCCTGGCGACGTTGAGCAGCTCACGTTCGACCCGGCCCTGCACTGGACCACGCTCCCTGCGCCGATCCGTCGCCCGAAATTTGTCCCGATTGTGTCGGCCAACTCGCTCGCCACCACGCTCGCGCGCAAGGCGAATGGACGCGTGGATGGCTTCATCGTCGAGGGGCCAACCGCCGGCGGCCACAACGCGCCGCCGCGCGGCCCGATGAAGCTCAACGATGCAGGCGAGCCGATCTACGGCGATCGCGACGTCGTGGACCTCGCCAAGCTGGGTGAACTTGGCTTGCCCTTCTGGGTGGCCGGCGGCGCGGGCTCTCCGGAGGGTTTGCAACACGCACTCGACGCTGGCGCAGCGGGCATTCAAGTGGGTACCCTGTTCGCGTACGCCGATGAATCCGGCATCACGGAGTCGCTCAAAGCGCGTGTTCTGACCGCACTCTCGAGCGACGACGTACACATCATCACCGATCCGCGCGCGTCTCCAACCGGCTATCCATTCAAGCTGGTTGCGGTGGACGGCATCGGATCGCAAAATGATGATCGCGAACGGGTGTGCGACCTTGGCTATCTGCGCAGCGCGTATCGCACGGCGAGCGGGGGCGTCGGGTATCGCTGCGCCGCCGAGCCGGTGGAGACCTACGTAGCGAAGGGGGGTGACATGGCGGACACGGTCGGTCGGCGCTGCCTGTGCAACGGCCTGGTGGCTGATGTCGGACACCCGCAGCTGCGCCGCGACGGACGCGTTGAACTACCGCTGCTCACCAGCGGCGACACGCTGCTCACCATGCGCGAGTTTGTAAACGGTCGGACCAGCTACCGCGCCAACGATGTGATCGACTACCTGCTCCGCTCATCCACCGCGAGCCAACGCCCGGAGGCGCTCGAGATCGGGAATACGTAGGCGATGATCACTCAGCATCTCGATCATCCCGCGATCACGCAGCTGCCGGTACGCGCGCGACACCGATTCGCGCGCGGCCCCAATCTCGAGCGAGAGCTCAGCCTGCGTGCGGTGCAAGGTGAGCACCATGCCTTCCATCGTGGGTACGCCGACGCGATCGGCGTAGCTGGACAGCAACATCGCCAGCCGCGCCGCGACATCGCGGAACGCGAGCGTCTCGGTGACATTCACGAGATGTCGCAACTGACGACCGAGCGACTGGATGACTGCCTGCGCCACCGATGGCTGCGTTCGACACACTTCCTCAAAGTCTTCGCGGGGCAGAAACACCAGTCGCGAGGCTTCCAGCGTGATGGCCGAGGCCGGGTGCTTTCCGCCATCGAAGAGCGGCAACTCGCCGACGGCGCGTCCCGGTCCCTCGATCTGCAGTACCTGTTCACGACCATCGGGACTCAAGCGGTAGACGCGGACACGTCCCGACTCCACCACGTAGAGACCACGGCACACATCGTCGGTGGCGAACAACACGTGTCCGCCGCCCACCGTGCGCGCCACACAGCGTGTCGCGAGTTGACCGAGATCCGGATCGGTCAGTTCGGCGAAGATCGGAAGCGCGCGAAGCAGCGAGGAAATGTTCATGATGCAATCTCGCACAGACTGCCGCAGTTTCTCCGTCGGGGCGATCCGACCACATTGTGCGGGAAACGATGACAGACTGAGCGTCGCGGCGAAGCGGTCAGCGCGACGGGTGGCGGTCGTCGGGCGCGTCTTCGGTAGGTTGTGTGCGCACGGACCCCGCGTCGATGTAGACCACCGAATCGGCGATCCGGGTCGCCTCGGCGGGGTCGTGCGTGACCAGCACCATGGGGACCCCGGTACGATCATGGAGCGCGCGCAGTTCGGCGCCGAGCCGCTTGCGAAGCGGCGCATCGAGCGCCGCCAGTGGTTCGTCGAGCAGCAGCAGAGACGGCCCCGGCGCGAGTGATCTCGCCAGCGCGACGCGCTGTTGTTGTCCACCGCTCAGCGCGCGTGGGAGACGCGCCGCGAGGTCGATCAAGCCGACCAGCGACAGCATCGTGTCGACACGCGCCGCGCGTTCCGCCCGCGGGTGGCCGTGCAATCCGTACGCAATGTTCTCGGCGACCGTCAGATGCGGGAACAGCGCGTACTGCTGAAATACGAATCCCACCCGTCGGTCGCGCGCGGGGACATCGATGTGGTGCGTGGCATCGAACAGCACGCGATTGTTCAGTGTGATGCGGCCACCGTCGGGGCGCAGCAATCCCGCGATGGCGCGCAGTGTCAGGGTCTTCCCGGCCCCGGACGGGCCGAGCAGTGCGGTCACACCGCTCGTGGCGTCGAAGGCGACGTCGAGCGTGTATCCCGGGAACTCGCGCCGAATCGCCACGGAAAGCGCGCCGCCGATGTTCAATGCGGTGCTCGCGGGATTTCCCGCGGCGTCACCAGATGTGGTGCTCGATGCAGTGCGCGATGCGTCGCGCATCACACCGATCCGTGGCGCTGACGCGTTCGCATATTGCCGACGCGCGTCAGCAGCAGCAGCGCACCACCCGTGACCGCGGTGAGGACCAGTGACAATGCCAGCGCGCGCTCCACATTCCCCGCCTGCACCGCGTCGTACACGGCGAGACTCGCCGTTTGTGTACGTCCCGGGATGTTGCCGGCGAGCATGAGCGTGGCGCCGAACTCGCCCATCGCGCGCGCAAAACACAGCGTGGTCCCGGCCAGAATCCCCCGCCACGCCAGTGGCACGGTCACGGTGAAGAACACCGACACTTCGGAGCGACCGAGCGTACGCGCCGCGTCTTCGTACACAGGGTCTACCTGTTCAAAGCCGCCTTGCGCCGCGCGAACAAGAAACGGGGCCGCGGCCACGAACGTGGCGAGCACCGCTGCCGTCGCGGTGAACACCATCGGCGCGCCGAACAGTGATTCAATCGCACGCCCGAGCAGGCTCTCACGCCCGACCGTGAGCAGCAGATAGTAACCGATCACCGTAGGCGGCAGCACCATGGGCAGCAGCACCAGCACTTCGAGGAGCGAGCGTCCGAAGAATCGTTTGCGTGACAGCCACCACGCGACCGGCACTCCCAGCAGGAGCGCGAGCAACGTTGCCGATGTCGCCACGATCAGCGAGAGGCGAATCGGAAACAGATCGAGTGACGCCACGTCAGTCAACCGGCACGTGTGTGATGCTCACGAATCATGCGAGGCACCGGGACGGGGCGGGGGCGAGAACCCGTAGCGATCCATCACGGCGCGACCGCCTGCCCCCACCATGTACGTCACGAACGAGCGAGCGGCGCGCTGGCGTGTACTCCGGGAAACAATCGCGACCGTCTGCATCAACGGTGCATGCAGCGATGCATCCACCACCGTGTACACGCGGGCTCCGCCACGCGTCATCAGCGACAACGCGACAATGCCCGCGTCGGCGTTGCCGCTCGTGACAAAGATCTCGGCCTGGGAAATATTCGTACCAAGGATCAGTTTGGGCTTCACAGCCTTCCACACGCCTGCATTTTCGAGCGCCTGTTGCGCAGCGCGTCCGTACGGTGCGTGCGACGGATCGGCGATCGCGATCGTGCGCAGACTATCCGAGAGCAGATCGGTCAGCGTCAGACGCGGACAGACGCCGCCTGAGTGTTCGCGTGCTCTGCGTGTCACGCTCCCATGACTCGTGTCAGGGCGCGTGCACCGTGCTATCACGGCCAGACGACCAATTGCATACACCTCGCGCGTACTGTCCACGATACTACCGCTCACCGCGAGCGCGTCGATTGCCTCGGCATTGGCCGCAAAGAACAGATCGGCGGGCGCGCCGTTCGCGATTTGTGTAGCCAGATCGCCAGTGGACCCGAATACGAGGACCGCACTGTCGCCTCCGGCCGCACGATAGTCGCGCGCGATTTCCGTGAGCGCATCACGCAGGTCGGACGCCGCGAAGACCAGCAGCGGCTCGACGTTCGACGCATCACGGCGAGCGCACGCGGACAGCACGATCGATATCGCGAGCAGCGCAAGCACACAGGGCGCAAGCGCGCGGCCGCGTTGGAACGCCGTCGTGCGGGATGATGCGGTGGTCGCCGGGAGTGTCAGGAACATGCTGCGCGAAGTATGGAGCGTCGGCACAGGCACATCAACACTCATCAGACCGAGCCGACAGCGCTGGGGCAGTGACCAGGGGCCGGGCGGCGACGATCGGGGGCGTACGCAACGGGTGATACTTCGACCCGTCCCGGTGTTCGTGGAAACTGCGCGTAGAATGCTCGCCAGCCTTCGGGTCCCGCTCTCGCATCAGAAAGAGCTCGGTGAGCGCCGCGCGCTGTATGTGGGCATCGGTGCTTCCAACCGTGCCGGGGTCGCAGGCGTCCTGGCCGAGGAGGAAGAGGAACGCCGCTCCCACGTGTCTAATCAGTCGCATCTGCTATCAACTCGCGATGCACTGGAAAGATTCCACACGTTATCGGCACGTGTTCGCTACACCGGGAACTCCGTCACGAAATACAATGCTCGCACCTCGGCGATCAGTGCGAAGTCTCGCCGGTTGGCGGTGATGAGCGTGGCACCCACACGACGGCAGCTCGCCGCGATCAGGATGTCGTGTCGAAAGCCGGCGGACTTCAGCTTCGCGTCGTGACCCTTTTTTGCTGCAATCGCACGCGTAATGAGCGCCGCCTCGCGCCACACCAGTGCATCGGTGCCAATGCAGCGCAGGAATCGCTGAAACGGCGCGGCCACGTCGCGCTCCACGGCCTCCTGCGCCGCGTTGGTGCTGGCGCCCACGAGTAACTCGTGAATGACCACGGTGCTGGCCAACACGTTTGGGCCAGCCCGTACCAGAAAGGCACGCATGGCCGCGCGGAACGTGTCGCTCCGCGCGGCCTCGACGTAGAGGTTGGTATCGAGGATGTACACGCCGCGACGGCAGACTAGCGCGCGCCCGACGACGTGACAAAACCCGAAAAGTCGCGCTCCTCGCCCTCATCGTGCCCGAAACCGCCGCTCGCCATGAGGCGATCAAACCCGTCCAGCATGTCGCGATGGAACTCGACGAGTTCGATGACCGCGCCGAGCCCCAACTCAACTGCTTCGGTCTCGGTGCGCACGCCCAGCACACGGCGCGCGTGATCGAGCAGGCCCTGATCGATGTTCAGATTCTTGCGGCGCACCACGCCACTGCCGCGCTCCTCGGCGATGTCGCCGTAATGCTCGGGTAACGGCACGGCGCGATCAGCAGCGGCGAGCGCGCCATCGGCCACGCGTGCGGGGCGTTTCGCCGCTTCAGGATACGGGGATTTGTGTGCTGTCTCGGCAACGGCTTCCCCCTTGGCGGCGGACGTTGCGGCACGATTGGGGCTGATCTTGCGGGCGACCATAGGGATCCTCCGATCTGTATGTTTCTAGATTAATGCTGTACAGTTTCGAACGCAAGTGCGCGGCACGGCATGTTCTGCGAAGCTACGCGGCCATCGCACACAGCCGTCACCCCGAGTGGGAATGACGGCCGCGAAACACACGTACACGCCGCAGCCTACGGCGCGAGCGACAGTAGAAAGCTCAGGAATCCCAGGAATCCCGCCACACCGAAGGCGAACGCGGCGGAGGCCGCCCGCAGCGGTCGTTTACGAAGGTGCGGCACCAGCATAGCGAGGCAGGCCAAGGCGAGCCCGACGCCCACCGCGCCGCCGAGAGTGCGCGCGAGGCCCAGCGCCCACTCCCCGAGCGGCACGACCGTGCTGGCATCGCTCGCGCGGCGGGCGATTTGCCAGCCCATGTACTCGATGAGGCCCGCGGCCAGCGCGCCCACCGAGACGGTGTGTCGCACGAGGGTTCGAGCCGCGCGAAGGTCGGCCCGCCATGTCGTATCCTGCCTGGCGGGCGCAGCCGGCGCGCCGAACGGGAGCGGCTCGACGGCGTGCGCGTGCGCCGACAGGTCCGACCACGCGGGACCAGCGACGCGCTCGGCAGCGACTTCAGACGAGGGGGCGTGCGGTTCGCTCATCAGCACTCTACGCAGTGGCTGGCACAAAGGATTCGGGGGCAGTCTGCCGTCGTCGTCCTCAAGCGTCAGTTCAGCCGCTTCAGCTCCTGGTACGCCCCCGACGTCTTCAGCGTCACCGTGACCGGGCCGCTGGTGCGATTACGCCAGTACCACCCATGCATGCCGTTAAATACCGCGACGAATGCGCCGCTGTCAGCCCGCGCGTTGCGGCCCTTGCCGTAGCTGTGGAAGTCGCCCGACGGCGCGTTCAGGGTGTCTCCGTGCGTCTCGAAGTTCACGCCGCCATTGTCGGTCGACCAGACGTACGTGACCCTCGCACCCTTCTGCATCGCGAGTTTGATCTCTTTGCCCTGGCCGGCAATGAGCACAACCTGCACCGAATCGCTGCGCTGCGTCAGCGCCGTAGTGGGCGCAGCCGCCTGCATCGAGTCGGCGGGGGTCGCCGCCTGCGCTGGCTGTGTCGGCTGTGTCGGCGGTGTCGGCTGTGTCAATTGCTCAGGTGCGGTGGCGGGCGCTGGAGCCTCGGCCTCCTGCGCGAGCTGTTGCTTGATCTTCCCCATCTCGGTGAGGCCCAGCACGTTGCCGATGCCGCTGGGATCCACGCCGTACTCCGCCGGCAGTACCGCCACGACCAGCAGCACGCCGGCGGTGGCCATGGCGATGACGGTCGAACGCAGCAGACGCTGCGACGACGGTAGCTCGCCCGAAGGTCCCGCAGTTGGTTCGGTCATGTGTAGCTCCTTAAGAAAGGTCGACAAGGAAGTAGCCAGCCAACTGGTAGCCCATCAACAAAAAGCCCGCGGTCATGAGTGCGACGTTGGCCGTGTACGCGTGGCGCGCGAAGCTCAGGGTCTGCCGCCAGTACGTCATGGCAATCAGGATCGCGCTCAGCGCGTGCAATTGACCGATCTCCACCCCGACGTTGAACGCAACGAGATTCGTGATCAGCCCGTCCGCCGACATCTCGAAATCGAGAATTTTCGTCGCCAAGCCAAATCCGTGTGCGAAACCAAACAACAGCGTCGCAGCCTTCGTGCTGGGCTGCACGCCAAACCACCGCTGAAACGCGCCGAGATTGTCCAGCGCCTTGTAGACCACCGAGAGCCCGATCATCGCGTCAACCAGATACGCGCTCACGCTGATCTCGGTGAGGACGCCCAACAACAGGGTCGTCGAATGTCCAACGGCGAACAGCGTGACGTACACACCGATGTCCTTCAAACGATACAGAAAGAAGATGACACCGAACAGGAACAGCAGGTGGTCGTAGCCGGTGACCATGTGCTTCGCGCCGAGGTACGCAAACGGCATCAGGTGCACGCCGGAGATTTGCTGGATGAATCCCTTGTCGCCCGCCGCCACACCGTGGGCCCACGCATCGGCGGGGAGGCCGACAAGCGTAAGCACGCCGAGGAGCAGCAACAGGTAGGGCACGCGTGCTTCACGCATCAGGCGCTCACGGGTATTGGAGTGATGCCGGCCGCGGGGGCAACTGGCGAGTTGAAGGTCAGCACATCGGACTCCGCGGCGGCGTCCGTCACGACTCGCTCTCCGTACAGCCAGTATAGCGCGGGCAACACGAGCATGTTGAGCGCCGTGGCCGACAGCAGGCCGCCAAGGATCACGATGGCCATGGGCGTTTGCAGCTCGTTGCCCGGTTCACCGCCACCGAAGGCCAGCGGAATGAGCGCGAGCCCCGCGGTCAGCGCGGTCATCAGGATTGGTGAGAGTCGCTCGAGCGAACCGCGTGTCACCGCTTCCCGAAACGGCACGCCTTCCGCGAGCAGATGCCGGTAGTGCGCCACCAGCAGGATGCCGTTGCGGGTCGCGATACCAAAGAGCGTCACGAAGCCGACGAGCGACGCAATGCTCACGACGCGGCCGGTGAGCAGTACCGCCGCGACGCCGCCGATAAGCGCCAACGGCAAGTTCGCCATCACCAGCAGTGCGGTCCGCGCCGAACGAAACTCTCCAAACAGCAACAGGAAGATCGCGGCAATCGACAAGACCGACAACGCACCCAATGTTCGCGTCGCTTCCGCCTGCGCCTCGAACTGTCCGCCGTACTCGATGAAGTAGCCGGGCGGCAACTGCACGCGCTGCGTTACGGCACGCTCGATATCCGCGACCGTGCTGCCCAGGTCACGCCCGGCAACATTCGCCTGCACCACGATCTTTCGCTGCACATTCTCGCGCGAGATCGTGTTCGGCCCGCGGTCGACGGTAATCTCGGCGAGCTGCGACAACGGCACGCGCTGCCCGGTCGGCGTGTCGAAGGGCACGCTGGCGATCGCCTCGGCGCTCGCCCGCAGTGCGGGGGGAAACCGGACGACCAGATCCACACTCCGTCCCTGCTCCAGCACCTGCGACACGGCCTCGCCGTTGAGCGCCACGTCAATGCCCTCGGCCAGCTGCCCAACCGTCATGCCGTAGCGCGCCAGCGCCGTGCGGTCCGCGCGGATCCGAAGTTGCGGCACGTCGGTTTGTTGTTCGAGCTGCAGGTCGGCCACACCCGGCACCGTCTGCATCACGTCGCGAACCTGTGCTCCGACATCGCGCAGTTGATAGAGGTCCGGCCCGAAGAGCTTGACCGCGATGTTTGCGCGCGTGCCGGAAAGCATGTGATCGATGCGATGACCAATAGGCTGCCCGATGGTCACGTTGGTGCCGGGGATCGCCGCGAACTCGCCCCGCAACGCCTCGAACAGGCTGTCCTTCTCGATGTCGTCCTTGAGCGTGACGTCGATCTCGGCGGCGTTGACCCCTTGCGCATGTTCGTCCAGTTCCGAGCGGCCCTGCCGTCGATCCGTGTTCACGACGGCGGGATTGGCGCGCAGGATTTCCTCGACGCGACGTCCGATCGCGTTGGACTCCTCGAGTGAGGTACCCGGCACGGTCACGACCGATACGGTGAGCGCGCCTTCGTTGAACTCCGGGAGGAAGGCTGAACCGAGCATCGGCAACGCGCCGGCCGTGACGGCGAGCGCCAGCGCGGCCGCCGCGAGCACGCGTTTCGGATGCGCGAGCACCGGCTCGAGGATGCGCGCGTAGCGCACCTTGAGCCACTGCACGAGCACACTTTCCCGCTCCGTCTGTACGGCTTTCGAGTTCGGCAGCAGATAGGCGCATAACACGGGCGTCACCGTCACGGCCACGAAGAGCGACGCGAGAATCGCGACGACGTAGGCAAAGCCGAGCGGACGCAGGAGCCGCCCTTCGACCCCGCCGAGAAAGAACAGCGGGATAAAGACCACGATGATGATGAGCGTCGCGTTCACAATGCTCGCACGAATCTCTTTCGAGGCGTCATACACGACTCGCAGCGCCGCCCGCTGCTCGCCCGGCGGCCGGTGATGATTCTCCTTGAGACGCCGGAACACATTCTCCACGTCGATGATGGCGTCGTCTACGAGGGCACCGATGGCGATGGCCATGCCGCCGAGCGTCATCGTGTTGATGGTGATGCC
>JBBRFQ010000017.1:0-34494 GCA_038224035.1 Gemmatimonadales bacterium | reverse complement strand
CCGTTCCGGCGCCGTGCGCGAATCCAGTGATCCATCACGCGATGCGATGCTTGCTGCATGGCGTCAGCGAGTGATCACGGATTCCGTACGCGCCGTGCTCACGCGCGGCTTGGCCGACTCGGCATTTCCCGCGGCGTACGCAGTGATCGGCCATGCGGGTGGCGTCTACGCCTCGATCGGGATCGGCGCATTGGACGCGATCGATGCTCGGCCCGCGCCCGTCGATTCCAATGGCGCGCCGATCGTCAACGGCGGCGCGGTGTCACGTCTGATGCCCGCGCCGACGCCGGTCACCGACTCCACGGTGTGGGATCTTGCCTCACTCACCAAAGTGATCGCCACGACATCGGCGGTCATGCAGCTCGTGGGTGACGGACGTGTGCAACTCGACACGCCCGCGACCCGGTATCTGCCGCAGTGGAAGGCACCCGGTGCGGAATCCGTGACCGTGCGACATCTGCTGACGCACAGCGCCGGGTTGCCGGCGTGGCGACCGCTCTACAAAGAGGCGTGGTCGGCGGAGGAGGCGATGTTGCAGGTGTATGCCACGGTGCCCGATACCGCACCCGGCGTGCGCTACGTATACAGTGATCTCGGCTTCATTCTGCTCGGCGAGATCGTGCGCGAAGTATCCGGCTTGCCGCTCGACAGTTACGTCATGTCGAACGTGTTCCTGCCGATGGGTATGCGCGAGACCCGCTTTCTCCCGTCCGCGCTCTGGCGCACGCGCACCGCGCCCACGGAAATCGATCCCTGGCGGCAGCGGCAGCTGCGCGGCGAAGTGCATGACGAGAACTCATTCCAGCTCGGCGCCGTGGCGGGACACGCCGGGCTGTTCTCCACGGCGCGCGACCTCACGCGATTTGCCCAGACCCTGCTGCGCGACGGTGTGGCGGTACCACAGGCGGGTCGCGCCGACAGCGTGCGTGTGCTCGACGGTCTGACGTTGCGCACGTTCGCGCAGCGCCAGCCAATCGCCGGTTCCCATCGGGCGCTTGGCTGGGAGACCCCGAACGGCACCAACTCCGCCGGCCGCCGGCTGACGGCCTCCGCGTTCGGACACACCGGCTTCACCGGCACGTCGCTCTGGATCGATCCAGCGCAGGACCTGTTTGTCCTGCTCTTGACAAATCGCGTGAACCCAACACGCCAGCGTCAGGGGATCGCCGGTGTACGCACGTCACTCGCCGACGCCGTAGTGGGCGCCATTTCGGTCACGGCTCCCCCCTTGCCTGCGGGAACGTCGAGTCGGAATCTTGAGTAAACCAGTAGGGAATGATTAGTATTCAGCAGACGGTGACCGATAATAGCCGAACGGCGATGTTCGGTACGGTCGATGGAACCCATGCGCCGGCCTTTTGACCGGTCTCGGAGGCATACAGAATGAGCACGATGCAGCAGCCCGACCTGTTGGTGACGATCACCGACGCCGCCGTCACTGAGGTGCAGAAGTTCATGGAAGCCGAAGGGGTCACGGCCGAGGCCGGCGGCCTTCGCGTCTCCGTGATGCCGGGCGGATGCAGCGGCTTCAAATACGGTCTTGTGATCGAAGACAAGGGTGCCGAAGACGATCTCGTGCTGGATCACGGTTCGTTCAAGGTGTTCGTCGACCCGTTCTCAGCGCAGTACCTCGGCGGCACGGTCATCGACTACGTCACGTCCATGCAAGGGTCCGGCTTCACGTTCAAAAATCCCAGCTCCACCGGTGGCTGCGGCTGCGGCAGTTCGTTCTCGGCGTAAGTGCATCTGCGGGCTCTGTCCATACACGAGCCCACCCCCGCCGCGCTCAGAGGCTCGTGATCCCACTGCGGATCACGGGCCTCTCTGCTATTCTCCCTGATCCCCTCCGGCGCTTCGGCGCCGAACGCCTTTCCCCGCCCCGCCCCGCGTCTACCGACGCCGGCCCCGACCAGTCGCCCATGCACCGATCATGACCGCTACCGGCTTCACGCTGCTCGATGGCATCATCGTGGTGCTGTACCTGATCGGCACCACCATGCTCGGTGTGTGGCTTGGACGCGGCCAGCAAAGTGCTCGCGATTATTTCGTGGCCGGCGATCGCATTCCGTGGTGGGCCGTGCTGTTCTCCGTGGTCGCGACAGAAACAAGCGCCCTGACGTTCATCTCGATTCCGGGGCTGGCGTACATCGGCAATCTCGGATTCCTGCAGGTCGCGATGGGCTACGTGGTCGGACGTATCATCGTCTCGTTCGTGCTGTTGCCCAGATACTACCAGGGCGAGCTCGTCACCGCCTACGCGTTGCTCGAGCGACGCTTTGGTTCGGCCACGCGTCGCTTTGCATCGATCACCTTCATGGTGACCCGCACGTTCGGTGATTCCGTACGACTGTTCGCGACCGCGATTCCGGTGGGGCTGCTCATCGGTCCTTTGGTTGCGCCGGAGTACGTGGGACCATTGTCGATTCTCATTCTTGGCGCGTGCACCGTGGTGTACACGTATCAGGGCGGCATGCGCGCCGTGATCTGGACGGACGTGATTCAAATTGGCGTGTACATGGGCGGCGGCGTGGCGGCACTGCTGATTGTTGGAAGCGACGTGATTGGCGGCTGGTCGCAGATTTTCACCGACGCGTCAGTGCGCGGCCAGCTCAACGTGTTCGATCTGTACACCGGTTTTGACCGCCCGCACACGCTGTGGGCCGGCGTGATTGGCGGCGCATTCCTGTCGATGGCGTCGCACGGGGTTGACCAGATGATCGTGCAACGTCTGCTCGCCACGGGCAATCTGCAGCTGGCGCGTCGCGCGCTCATCGGCAGTGGCTTTGTCGTGTTCGCGCAGTTCACGATGTTCCTGATCATCGGCGTCGGGCTCTACGCTTTCTACGGCGGCGAAGCGTTTCCGCGACCCGACGCGATCTTCCCCCGTTTCATCGTGGAAGTGATGCCACCCGGCCTGACCGGCATTGTGATCGCAGCGATACTGGCCGCCGCGATGAGCACCATCTCGAGTTCCATCAACTCCCTGGCGGCGGCGTCGGTGCACGATCTGTATCTCCCGCTCACCGGACGCACGAGTGACGATCCCGGCTTGCTGCGCACCAGCAAACGCTTCACGCTGTTGTGGGCCGCGATTCTCGTGGGCGGCGCGCTTCTGTATCGCAACGAAGGCACCCCGGTGGTCACGATAGCCCTGTCGATTGCGTCGTTCACGTACGGCGGGTTGCTCGGTGCATTTTTTCTCGGCATGATCGTCGCCAGAGCGCGTCAGTTCGACGCGATCCTCGGCATGAGCGTTGGCATCAGTATCATGAGCGTGGTGGTGTTCGCGACACAGCTCAGCACGTGGTTTCCGGCGGTGGCGCCGCTGCTCGCCCCGGTGCGCGGCATCGCGTGGCCGTGGTTTGTGCTCATTGGCACGACGCTTACGTTTGGCACTGGATTGATCTCGTCCCTCTTTTCGTCGGCCTCGCGTCCACGCGACGCCTCAGCTTCGGAGTCTGCCGTATGAGTGCTGGTCCGCTCGATCCCATTCCGCTCGTTGTCGGCGTCGACGGCGGCGGTACACGTACGCGCGTGCTGCTGGCCGATCTGGACGGTCGCGCGTTGGCACGCGTGGAGGGCGCGGCGACGGCGCTGCGCCCGGGAGAGGAGCGGCATTCAGCGGAGATCATTACAGCGTTGGTACGTGAGGCGCTGGAAAGCATCGAGCGGACGGAGACCCGTCCGGCAACCCTGGTGGTGGGTGTGGCCGGCGGAGGTCAGGAGCGGGCCGCGCAGGCGCTCTGGCAGGCTCTCGCGTCGTCGCGTGTGGCGGATGATGTGAACGTGGTATCGGACGCCGAGATTGCGCTTGACGACGCGTTCGGTGATTCGGCCGGTGTGCTGCTGGTGTCCGGTACCGGCTCGGTGGCGTTCGCGCGGGCGCCGGACGGCCGCCTTGAACGCTGCGGTGGCTGGGGGCCGGTGTTGGGTGACGAAGGCAGTGGCGCCTGGATCGGCCGGCGCGCGATGAGCGTGATCACGGCCGCCCACGATGGTCGAGAGCCGGAAACGGCGCTCGTGGGCGCGATGCTGACGGCGCTCGAGGTGGGATCACTCGAGGAGCTGATTCCGTGGGCAGCGGAGGCGACACCAGCTGACTTTGCGGCGATTGCGCCGGTGGTGATGCAAGTGGCCGCGCAAGGCGACCTGCGGGCGAATGCGCTGCTCAGCCTTGGTGTGGAAGAACTGGTGCTGCACGTGCGGACGCTGGCGCGTCGCTGCTTCACCGATGAGCGCGCGAGCGTTCCGGTGGCGTGCGCCGGCGGACTGTTGGGCAAGGGTTCGCTGGTCCGCAAGCGGGTGGAGCAGCGGCTCAAGACGGCGGTGCCGGGAGCGGTGGTGCGGCCGGATGACGTGGATGCGGCGCGCGGTGCCGTGCGGCGCGCTCGGCGACTAATGGGAGTAGAGAACTAACGTTGACAACGCGCGATGGCGCGTCGCTTCAAAACGTGTAGTCGAGATTGTACTTCGCACGCACAGCGCGGCCCGTACCATCGGTGGCGGGGCGGAAGCGCGTCGCACCCAGAATCTCGCGCAGCTTGCGGTTGTAGCCGGCGTCGCGCGTAGGCGTGAGCTCGAAGTCGATCACCTTGCCAGTTGAATCCACATCAAAGACGATGGTGATCGTCCTGCCCTTGACAGCATTGGGCACGGGGATGGGCGGAATGAAAAGCTCGGCGGGCGTGGGCGGGTAGATCAAGCCGGAGCCACCGCCTGTTCCGGCGCCTACCCCGCTGCCGCGACCGGTGCCGATGCCCGAGCCTACCCCGCCGCCAGAACCCGATCCGGATCCGCCGCTCCCGTCATTGCCCGAGCCGCCACCGCTGCCCGCCACCTTGGAAGCGGCGTCGGACACGGCGAGATTCACATCGGATGCCGCCGCCGTGGGCTGCGCAATGGGCGTGGGCTCCAGCGGTTTGACCTCGGGCGGCGTGACTTCCGGAGGCTTGATCTCGGGTGGCTTCTCGACCGGGATCTGAAAACGCTCGGGATCGGGCGCCTGAGTTGGCGGCGGCGGCGTTGGCACGACGTACTGAACTCGCTCCGACACCACCCGCCCGCCGCCGGTGCCGCCGGTACCACCACCACCGCCGCCAGCGGGTCCCGGACCGCCTGCTCCCAGCATCTCGGCCACCACATCGGGCGCGAGGAACGGGAAAATAAGCAGGAAGACCACCAGCACATGCAGGCCGATCGATACGATTGCGCCTCCCAGCGTGCGCTGCCTGGCGATCGGGATGCCGATAGGCGGGCGATACTTTCGCCGATCGTGCGCCGACTCCGCGCCAGAGCTGGGAGTGGGCACTAGTGGATCAGGCGTGGGGGGCACAGCGCTCATGAGGACGGGCGAGAGTAGAAGGGGCCGGACCGGCGCGCGGCGCGCTCCAACGTAATACGGCGGACGTGCCCGTGAGGGTTCGTCCGCCGTAATAATACCCCACTCGCGGCAGAGAGAGCCGCGAGCGAATGTCGTGCAGCCGGGCCTTTACTCCTTGGGTCCGGGCGTGATACCGATGACCTTTACACCAGCGCCACGCGCCTGGTCCATGGCGTAGACCACATCGCCGTACGTGACGGTGGAGTCTCCCTTCACGAAAATGATCTTGTCGGGACGCGGGTCGTAGACCGAACGCAGCTTCGCGAACAGTCCGGCGCGATCCACTTCATCCTGATTGATCTTGTACTTGCCGTCGGCCAGCACGCTCAACACGATCTGGTCGTTCGCGCTGTTGGCCGTTTGCACCTGCGGATTCGGATCGGGAAGCGTGGCGTCGATCGCTTTGCGGCTCATGGGGATGATCATCATGAAGATGATCAGCAGCACGAGCAACACGTCGATCATGGGCGTGACGTTGATCTCGTTGGAATGTCCGCCGCCCTGGCCGCCTTCTGCACTCATGCCCATGGTCAGCTTCCTCCCTTCGTGAACATACGATCACTTTCCACCAGCGATTCCGTACCGGGCGTCTGATCGGAGATCAGGGCCGCCACACGCACGCCACCAAGGGCGATGACGTCGAGCGCCTTGAGCACCTTGTCGTACGAGAGATCTTTGTGCGCCTTGATGTACAGGATGCTCTCGTCGCGACCTTCGAACGTGTTGCGCGTGAGCTGCTCAAGATCTTCCGGGCGAATGAGCGCCTTGTTGAACCAGTACTGCCCCGACGCGTCGATACCGAGCACCTGATCGGTGTCTTCTTCGGGCGACGGCTTGAGATTCTGACCTTGCGGCGGGGTCGCCGTGAAGCCCGCGTTGAGCTGCGGGATCGTGATCATGAAGATGATCAGCAGGACGAGCATCACGTCGATCATTGGCGTGACGTTCGGACTGGCGTTCACGGCACCCGAACTGAGACTCATACCCATGGTTGTTCTCCAGATGGCTTGGCGGCGCGGCGACTGTTCACGAAGAACAGACCGCGCCACCGGTCAGGGTATGGGCAGCGTTACTTGGACATCGGGGTCTGACCCGCGGTGTTAAACTCGCGGGTAAAACGCGACCGACCAAACTCGCCCGACACGCCCTTGATGAGATAGTCGACCATTTCCTTCGACGTGTACGTCATTTCCGCCGTGAGGTTGTCGATCTTCGTCTGGAAGTAGTTGTACGACCACACCGCCGGAATGGCGACACCGATACCGATAGCCGTGGTGATGAGCGCCTCGGCCACACCGCCGGCGATCGAGCTGATGCCGCCCGAGCCTGACGTGGACATCGCCGTGAAGGAGTTCACGATGCCCATCGTCGTTCCCACGAGACCCACGAACGGCGCCGTCGCACCGACGGTCGCAAGCACGCCCAGACCACGCTTGAGTTCCACCACCGTCATAAGCATTTCACGCTCGATCGCACGCTCGGCCGAGTTGATGTCGGCGACCGTGACGGAACCATCCTGGATGAGCGGACGCACTTCGGACAGCGCACCACCGAGCACGCGGGCCACATGCGACTTCTTGTAGCTCTCGGCCAGGTTGATGGCTTCGGTGAGGTTGTCTTCTTCAAGGAACTGCGAGAACTCGGGCGCGAACTTCTTGGTTTCGCTCTGCGCCTTGCGCATGGCCCACCACTTCTGAATCAAGATCGTGGTCGCGTAGGCTGACATGATAAAGAGCAGGTACACAACGCCCTTGGCGAACCAGCCCATCTCGTGCCACAGCGACATCAGGTCCATATTCATAAGTCAACTCTCCGAATGGATGATAAGAGGGTGGCCGCGATCAGCGGGCCAGGCTGAACACAAACGGCTGCTGCACCAGCTGCTTCACTTTGCGGCCGCCAACCTCAGCCGGCAGGTAGCGGATTTTCGGAAGCGCATTCTTCACGGCGTTGGTGAACAACTCGTGGTCGGAGCGCAGCACCTTGAAGGTGCCCATTTCCGCGCGACCCGACGTGTCCACCACGAACGACGCCAGTACGGTACCCTCGACCTGCGCCGAGCGCAGCATTTCCGGATACACCATCTGGTTGGAGCCAGCCGCCATGGCCGCCGGCTTTTCCACTTGGAACTCGAAGTACGGCGTATCACCCTGCGGCACCTGCGCGGTACCGCCGACGACGCCCTTCGCGATACCACCGGCCACACCCTTGCCCGAGAAGTCGGCTTCGTCGGTCACCTTGCGGGACAGATCGATGTCGGGGATCTCGAGGGGGATCACGTCAGGGGCTTGCAGCACCTGAAAACCCTTGGCGATCGGAGGAGCCGCCACAACGTCTGGTGGCGGCGGGGCCTTCTCCGGCTCCGGGGGTGGCTCGTCTTTCTTGACTTCGACGAACTCGATCTTTTCCTGCTTCTCTTCCATGATCTGCTGGCCGGCATTGGCGGTCGCAACCACCAACGCGCCCACGGCAGCAAAATGGAGCGCGAAGGAGACGATCGTACTCCCGGAACGCTTGGTTTTCTTGGCCTCGGACTCGAGCAGGTTATTGAACATCGCTTCGATCCACGAGAGGGAATGCGCGGTGGGCCCGTCCCACCGTCACACCGCGAACTTAGGTCGTGGAGATGATCCGGCAATGTCGCCAGCATTACGATTCGATTAAGGCAGCGTTAGCAGTTCATTGCTTCGTGTCACGAATAGCCCGCGCCGTCAACGAAACAGTGCGGGCTTGACCGCGAACGGTGATGGCGCTATGCCGCTTCGACGGTGGCTGGAAGAGCCGGTGGGATCGGGGCCGCCGCCGACACACTGCGCATCGGGATCTGTACCGTGAACGTGCTCCCGCGGCCCAGGCGCGACTGCACCGTGAGCGATCCACCGTGCGCGTGCGCGATCCACTGCGCGATGGCCAGCCCAAGACCGAAGCCGCTGCGCTCGGCCGCACGCGAACGCGACCGATCGGCGCGCCAGAAGCGATCAAACACGTACGGCAAATCGGCCGCCGCAATCCCGATCCCGGTGTCTCGCACGCTGAAATGAATCTCGTCGCCGACGCGGACCTGCGAGATCGTAACGCGTCCACCACGCGGCGTGTATTTGATCGCGTTGGTCACCAGGTTCAGGAACAGCTGACGCAAGCGTGACAAATCGCCGCGCACTTCCGCCGACTCAATCAGGTCACCTTCGATCTGCACGCCGGACTCTTCGCCGAGCAGACGCGCCGTTTCCACCACTTCGCGGGCGAGTGCTTCCATGGCGAGCACGTCCTGCACGATCTCCAGGCGTCCTTCATCGGCGCGCGCCAGCGTGAGCAACGAGTTCACCAACTCGGCCATGCGCGTGACTTGCTGCAGGGCCTCCTCGAGCACCACCGCGCGTTCTTTGGAGCGCGTATTCGCTGACATGGCCCGCTCGACATCGACCCGCAGCACCGCCAGGGGTGTTTTCAGTTCGTGACTCGCATCGGCCGTGAATCGCCGCAGCGCACTGAAGGACGATTCGAGTCGCTCGATCATTTCGTTGAGCGTGACCGCCAGCTGCGTCAACTCGGTGCCGGCCGCACCGATCGCGAGCCGCTTGTGCAAGGAACGTCCGTCCGTCAGTGCGGTCACCTGATTCACCATGCGATCCAGCGGCCGGAACGCGCGACCGGCGATGACGTACGCCCACCACACCGACGCCAGAATCAACAGCGGGCCGAAGAAGAGCATCGTCCCCACCAGTTCACGCGGCGCCAGCGTTGCCGGACGCGACGACACGGCCACGAACACACGCCGGATACGCGAGGCCCCTTCGAGCTGTCCGAACCGCATCGCCATCACCACTTGGTCGCTGCGCATGCTCACACGTTCAGGGCGTGATGGATCAGTCATCAGGCGCGCCGCCGTTTGCAGCTTGTCCAGGTCCGATGGCGACAGCCCCATCACCAGCGGCGACGCGTAGATCGTCCAGTTCGACTCGTCCATGATGAGCACGTAGTCGCCCATGATGTCGAGGAAGCGGCGCAACGTCCGGCCGACGCCCGGCGCCAACAACGAGTCGCCAAGCACGCGTGTGGTATCGTCGGACAGACTGGTGCGCGTATTCTCGATGATCATCAGCGTCTGGTCGACTTCACGCTGCGCGCGTTCCTCTACATCGCGCAGCGCCGAGTCGCGGCGCGTGAGCAATACCGCCAGCGCAAACACAAACAGCGACGCGATGAACGCGCCGGCGAATGCGGTCGTGATGCTGGTGCGGATGGAGCGCATGGGGCCGGTCTGTGGTTAACCGCGAATCATGTAGCCGACACCGCGCACGGTCGAAATCAGTTTGAGCGTGTGCCCGCTGTCGAGCTTCTTACGCAGGTGGTTGATCACCACGTCGACGATGTTCGTACCGGGATCGAAGTGGTACCCCCACGCGTATTCGGTGATCAACGTACGCGACATCACGCGTCCTGCATGCCGCATGAGATACTCGAGCACGGCGAACTCTTTCGGCGTGAGTTCCACCAGCTCTCCCGCGCGCCGGACCTCACGCGTACCCTGATCCAATTCAAGGTCTGCCACGCGCAGCACGGGCGAGACCAGCGCGCGCGGTCGACGCGACAGCGCCTCGATGCGCGCCAGCAACTCCTCAAAGGCAAACGGCTTGGTGACATAGTCATCGGCACCGGCGCGCAAGGTCTCGACTTTCGCATCGACGGCGTCCTGGGCGGTGAGCACCAGCACCGGCCGGTCAAAGCCGCGCGAACGAATCGTGCGCAACACATCGAGCCCGTGCTTGCCGGGCAGTCGCATGTCGAGCACCACCAGATCATACGGTTGCGACATCGCCATCGATTCACCATCAAGGCCGTTCGCGACAAGATCGACTTGCCACAGCTGTTCCTCCAGGCCGCGGCGCACAAACTCACCCACCGTTGGATCGTCTTCGACGACAAGAATCTTCATGTATACATAGTGCACCGCAGGCGGTGTCTCCACATCGGGCGACAGAAAACGCGTCAGAACGTCCCACCGGCGGGGCGATCAGGACGCTGGAATCCATACTCACGAATTTTACGATACAACGTTTTCGGCGAGATGCCGAGCAACTCGGCGGCACGCCCCTGATGCCATCCCGTGCGCATGAGCACCGATTCGATGTGCCGCCGCTCCAGTTCCTCGAGCGTGAAGAGCTGTGTGGGTGTCGCCCGCGCGGCGGCGCCGACGTCCACCCCCAGTGGCAGATCACGCGCTTCGATCAAACCGTTCTGCGCGAGCAGCGCGGCGCGCTCCATGACGTTGCGCAACTCCCGCACGTTGCCGGGCCAGCGGTAGCGTTCCAGCACCGCTACCGCTTCGCCCGTCAGTCGCGGCGGCGTTGGTGCGCCGAACTCGGCGAGGAAATGCTCCGCCAGCAGGGGCACATCGGTCAGACGTTCGCGCAAGGTGGGCAACTGCACGCGAATCGTGTTGATGCGATGCAGGAAATCCTCGCGCATGCCGCCACTGGTCACCATGCGTCCGAGATCGCGTGTCGTGGCGGCGACGATGCGCACATCCACATCCACCTTCTGCGAGCCGCCCACGCGGTAGAAGCTCCCCGTCTCCAGCGCGCGCAGGAGTTTGGCCTGCAGGCGCAGATCGACATCCGCGACGTTGTCGAGGTAGAGCGTACCGCCGGTCGCCAGTTCGAGCAGTCCCACCGTGCGACGGTCGGCGCCGGCGAACGCCCCCTTCTCCACGCCGAACAATTCCGTCTCCAGCCCCTGCTCCGCCAGCGTCGCACAGTTGAGATCCACAAACGGCGCCGTCGCACGCCCCGACCAGTGGTGCAACAGTCGCGCGATGAGGTCCTTCCCGGTGCCGGAATCGCCGCTGATCAACACCGGTGACGAGCTGGGCGCCACTTTCTCCACCAGCGCCAGCACGGCCCGTAACGGGGCAAACTGCGTGACAAACACCGGCGTGGTGTCCCCATGTTCGCGACGCGACTGCAGCGTGTGCAGCACGGCATTGTCGCGCGCCAGCACGCGCTTTTCCCACGCCCGGCGCACGAGCGCTTCGATCTCGGCCATCCGGTACGGCTTTGAGAGAAAATCGTACGCCCCCAGCTTGATCGCCGAGATGGCCGTCTCCACGGTGCCCGCACCGGTAATGATGATGACTTCCGGTGGTGATGGATCCTCACGGACCTGACGCAGTACTTCGAGGCCGTCGAGCCCGGGCATCATGATGTCGAGCAGTGCGACGTCAAACTGTTCCAGGCGCAGCAGGTCGAGCGCCCGCAGGCCATCGCGTGCGGTCGTCACACTGAATCCGCGGGCCACGAGAAACTGCTCCAGAATGGCTCCGAGATGCGCTTCATCCTCAGCGATGAGCACCCGGATCGGGGCGGTAGCTGGAGCACCCGACACGGGGTCGGTGTTGGATCCGCCGTCGCTGCCCGGGGGCATCATGCAGCCGTCCCGATGGGGAGGTGCACCAGGGGCGGCAGACCAACACTGATCGCGAGCGGAGGCGCACCCAGCACTGGCAGCACCATGCGAAAGGTGGCGCCGTGTCCGAGCGTGCTATCCGCGCTGAGCACACCACCGTGTTCCATCACGAGGCCGTAACAGATGGAAAGTCCGAGGCCGGTGCCGCGCCCCGGTTCCTTGGTGGTGTAGAACGGTTCAAAGACTTTCGGGAGGGAATCGAGCGGAATGCCGTGCCCCTCGTCAATCACGTCAATCACGCAGCAATGCAGATCACGCACCCGGATCGCTGTGGAGCGCACGACAATGCGCGCCCCTTCCGCGCTCGCGTCGAGCGCGTTCAGCACGAGCGCCATGACTACCTGCACGAGTCGGTCCGCGTCACCACGAACCAGGAGCGGCACGGACTCTTCGAGTTCGGTCACCAGCGACACCCGTTTGCGCCGCGGATGATGCTGCAGCAGAAACATCGCCTGACGGACGATGGCGTTGAGATCAAGATCATCGAGTTGTACCGGTTTGGGACGTGCGAAATCGAGCAGCCCCAGCACGATGCGTTTGCATCGATGCACTTCCAGATCAATGATGCGCAGCAGCTCAACCGGATCACCGCGCGGTATGCCTGCCGCTTCGTCGCCAGCCTGCAACGACAGCGTTTCGGCGCAGGCCGCGATGGTGGCCAGCGGATTGTTGATTTCGTGCATCACGCCGGTGGCCAACTGTCCGAGCGCCGCCAGCTTTTC
Organism: Gemmatimonadales bacterium; assembly: GCA_038224035.1. GTDB lineage: Bacteria > Gemmatimonadota > Gemmatimonadetes > Gemmatimonadales > Gemmatimonadaceae > JAABRT01. The sequence continues at coordinate 21,927 of JBBRFQ010000017.1, read as the reverse complement.
AGACTGTGCGGTGCGATCGAGGGCCGACCGCCAATCGGTGATGTCTTCGCCGATCGTGATGACGTGCGTAACGAACGAGGGCCGGGCATCATCGACGCGCATCGGAATCTTTGACAGGCGAAAGGTACGCATCGCACCCGTAGCCCGGCTCTCCATCTGAAATTGCTGCATGCGACCCGAGGCAAACACTTCATCGAACTCGCGCTTGAGGACAGCCGCCGGTTGACGGTGCAGCACCTCGAAGATGGTGCGGCCAAGCGCACTGTGACGCGACACGCCCTGCAGGCCCGTCTCCCGCTTGTGGTTCCAGGCCTGAATGCGATACTCGCGATCAACGACGTAGAGGCCGACGGGCATCGAATCGATAATGCGCTCGATGAACCGGCGCTGCTCGGCGAGTTCACGCACCCGTTGCGACAACTCGCGCTCCAGCTCATTGCGGCGGGCCGCTTCGCGCAGCGCCACTCCAAGCAACATTGCGACGGGCTCCCAAACCGTTGCATCCGCCTCTCCCGATACCGAGAGCAGCAACGGGTGCGATCCGGCGGCATGAACGGGGAACATCCGGCCTTGGTGGGCATCGTAAGGTGGCGGGCCGCTCACGAGCCGGACGTCCGGTACGCCCGCGGCCTCCCGCGCTGCGGCGAGGACGTCTTGCAGCCCAAGCCGGTCCGCACCGACCAGCTGCGCCGAGTCCGTCGATGCAGCCGCGTCTTCCTCGCCACCATCCCGTGCGGCCAACGCGCGCACCACCGCCGCCAGCACGCCTTCAACGACATGCGGACGTGTCAAGCCATCGGATGGTGGAGCAGGAGCACGCATAGAGGCAAGCTAGGGCGACATTGAAAATCGGACAAGCTGACCGACGCCGAAACGCGACCGGTCAGTGCGACACCGCCGCCGCTCGAGGCGACCGCTGTACATCCACCAACTGGGTTAGGGTGCCGCGTTCCATCTGCTACACCGCACGCGCCTGGAAGAGACCGACGGTGGATGTGTTGTGTCGTGACAAGCGTCACATTCGTGAACCGTCACACTGTGAACATTATGTGTCACAAACACCACCGCCACTGGCAACGTCCGACGGATCGAGTAGAATAAAAGCAGCGTCCGCCGCCAGCCTCCCACCGAAATCGCCGACGATCGTGTCTGCCACCGAAACGCATACCGATGGCATTATCCGCGTCCTTCTCGTTGATAACGAGGAGGGAGACGCGGCGCGTTCCGCCGCCGCGCTCGGTGACGCGTTCGGCTCGCGCATTGCGTTGCTTCACGCGGCTACGCTGGCCGATGCGATTCGGTTGCTGATGGAAGGCCCGGTGGATATCGCCGTACTTGAGCTGGATCTCCCCGATGCCTCGGGACTGGCGACATTGGCCGGCGTGCGCGGCGCGGCTCCAAGCATGCCGATTGTGCTGTACACCCGCTCACTCGACGACAGCACGGCGGTGCGCGCCCTGCGCGTGGGGGCGCAGGAATGTTTGTGCAAGGCAACCACACCCGTGGAGCAAGTTCCGCGGCTGCTGCGCTTTGCGATGGAACGTCAGCGCCATTTGGCGGCGCTCGACGCAGCCCGTGTGGCGGCAGCGCATCGGGCAACGCACGATCCGCTCACCGGATTGGCGAATCGGGGGCTGTTTCTCGATCACCTCGATCGCGCGCTGGCATTCGGCGCGCGTTACGGCCGGAAAACCGGGCTGCTGTTCGTTGATCTTGATGGCTTCAAGCTCATCAACGATTCGCTCGGGCATGCCGTGGGTGATCGCCTGCTCGTTGAAGTCGCGAAGCGCCTGCTCGGCACCGTGCGTCGCTCCGATGCCGTGGCACGACTTGGCGGCGACGAGTTTGTCGTGCTCCTCCCCGATGTGAACAGTCGCCTCGACGTGGCGCACGTACGCGATATGATCCTCGCCTGTCTCACCGAGCCGATCGATCTTGGTGATGGGCGCAGTGAACGCATCGCGGCCAGCGTGGGCGGCTCGATGTCGCCGCTCGACGGCACGACGGCACAGGAACTGCTCGACGCATCCGACGTGGCGATGTATCGCGACAAATACGCACGCCGTCGCGGACGCATGCCCACGCCAATTTTCGGTTTGCGCGTGCAGGACGAAACCATCGCGCACCAGCGGGAACAGCGCCTGCGCGCCGCGCTGGAAGCCGGTGAACTTGCGGTGCATTATCAGCCACAGATCGATGTCAGCACACAGCGCATCGTCGGGCTTGAAGCACTGCTGCGCTGGCACGATCCCGACATGGGCATGATCGCGCCGTCGTCGTTCCTGCCGCTGGCCGAAGATACTGGCCTGATCGTCCCCATCGGTGATCTGGTATTGCGCGAAGCGTGCGCGGCCGCGGTCTCCTGGCGACGCGATCACCCCGGCAGCGATATTCGCGTTGGCGTCAACCTGTCCGCCGTGCAGCTTCGCGAGAAAGGCTTTGATCTGCGCGTGGCCCGCATTCTTGAGGAGACCTCGTGTCCGGTCGACGCGCTGGTGCTCGAACTCACCGAGAGTTCTGCGCTGTACGAAGGGGATCAGGCACTCGACACGCTTCGTGCGGTGCGCGCACTCGGCGTGCAGCTGGTGGTCGACGATTTTGGTGTCGGCTTTGCGTCACTCGCCTTCCTGCGCGAAGCGCCGCTGGCCGGCTTCAAGATCGACCGCCGGTTTGTCACGCGCATGTTGTCCGACGAGCGTGATTTTGCGATCGTTTCGGCACTTGCCACACTCGCGCGCGGACTTGGGCTGCACGTGATTGCGGAGGGCGTGGAAACGCTCGAGCAGTCGCAGCGACTTGCCTCGCTGCAGGTCACAGAGCAGCAGGGGCATTTTTTCTCGCCCGCCGTGCCCTTGGATGCGCTCGCCCCGGTCTTCGGCACGCATCCGCCTTCGGCGCCCGGCGCACGTCGACCACTCGTCTCGATGCCGGGTTGAGACACACGCGGGTGTGCTCAGGTACAGTGAGACGGGTATGGCATGTGAGGTTTCCATGCGTACCGGCGAATGGCCGGTATATCGGCATGGAGCGTATCGGGATCGAACCGATGACCTTCCGCTTGCAAAGCGGACGCTCTCCCAGCTGAGCTAACGCCCCGTTGACTCAAACATAGCCAACCACCGTGCGACATTGGAAGTGTGCCGGTGGAAGGATGTGTACCTGTAATCGTGTGCCGGTGCGCGTCTGCGCGGCAAGAAGGCTCTCAATGCAAAGGGCCGACCCTCGTCTCCGGAGTCGGCCCCTTTGTTCACGCCCGACGACCGGCGTAAAGCCACGCGTGAACGACGCGTGAACTACTCGTGCGCCGGCAACGGCTCCATCGTGCGCGGATCCACCGGTACCTGTACTTCGTCGCGGTAGGGCGACGTCATCATGAACACGCGCATCTTGGGGAACGCGTCCATGAAGGCGAAGTAACACGTGAACCACAACCCGATCATGCCGATCGCGATGCCAACTTCCCAGATGCCGAACGGGAGCGACTCCACGACGCCGTAGATGGACGGGTACACTTCGATGTAGCGGTGCAGCCACGTTCCGAGCAAACTCGCCGAGGCGAAGAGCACGAACGTGGGGAAGTACACCTTGGCGGCCTTCGAGATGAGACCACCGAATGGCAGCACGAACGCGAGGATCGGAATGAGCTGCGTAATGGCCTTCCACGATCCGCTGAGACGCAGATTGTAGAAATGCGTTTCTTCGGGGAGGTTACCGTACCAGATCACCAGGTACTGGCTGAAGCTGATGTAGCCGAAGAACGCAGTGAACGCGAATGCGAGCTTTCCCATGTCCCACATGTGATTGACCGTGACGAGGTCTTCCACCTGCATTTGCTTGCGCCACCAGAGGCACAGCAGCGACGCCGACATGATCATGCCGAGCCAGCCCGCCATGAGCACGATCCACGCGTACATGGTCTGCTGCCAATGCAGCGTGAGCGACATGGAGTAGTCCCACGCGAGCACGCACCAACCGAGACCGAACACCATGGCGACCGCCACGCCGAGCTTGCCGAGCGCCTGGTGTGTGTCGTGCAGTTCGCGACGCTCTTCGCCAAAACCGTTGCGCATGCGCTGGCGAATGCCCTCGGCCCACTTCGAGCCGGTGAACTTGGGCATGCTGCCCACGTCGACGCGTACTGAGCGATACACGAACCCGATCATCAGCGCGATCATGGTACCGAAGATCAGGATGCCGCGCAGTGCAAACCACATCGGATCGAAGTACCGCCCCTTCTCCGATGCGGCTTCGAGCGTTTCCCGACCCGCCCAGGTGAAGATGGCTTCGCGCCCCGGAAAGATGATCAGCAGCAGGATGATGAACGCCACGGGCAGGAACGCCACGTAGCCTTCGAAGTAGCGCACAATGGGACGTGACCAGCGCGCCGTCACGATGCGCTGCACGGCGGCAAACGCGACACCGGCTGACGAGATCGTGGCGAGATAGATCCAGTTGAACAGCAGCGCGTGCCAGGCACGCTGCTCACCCATAATCGCGCCGACGACAAAGAGCCCCATGCCGAGCACCGCCGCGATCAGCGCGGCCGTCTTGAGCGTCTTTGGAACCGTGGCGCTCCCGATGCGGCGCTGGAACTCTTCGCGCGTCGGGTAGTGGTAGTGGTGGACGCCGCTCACTCGAACATCTCCTGGGCCGAGTCGGCCGCATCATGATCATCATCGTGCGCCGTACCCGGACCACCGGTCTGGGGCGCACCATTGGGGAAGGACAGCTTGGGACGACCTTCAGTGGCCGCATTTTTTCCACTGCTGCCGGGCGTGAGCTGGACAGGCGCCGGCGTAAAGGGCGAAGGCAACTGCGGTGCGGTGGCCGAGGCGCGCGGTACGGTGACTCCGTTCTGTCCGGGCATGCCATGCGCGCCGGTGATGGCGGTTCCGGCCTGCAACGCACGAACGTAGTTCACGACGTCCCAACGATCGGCCTCTTCGATGCGCGCGTAAGCCGGCATGATGCCGCGACCGTTGCGCAACATGCCCCAGATGTAGCCATCGGAACGTCCTCTGGCTGACTCCGTCATCAAGCTCGGCGAGTACCCGTAGGCCGGATTGAGCTGCTTCATCTTGCCGTTGGCATCACCCAGATCGCCGTGGCACACCGCGCAGTTGATCGAGTAGAACATGCGCCCGTTGTCGAGCGAACGCGCGTCGGCAGCGACCGGGTTGGCAAGCCCCGACATGGAATCGACCGTGCCCGGAAGCGGCGCGTACGATATCGCCACGCCAGCCACCAACATCCCCTGCACCGGCACCGACATTTGTGGATTGAATCGTGGCGCAACCATGGTGTCGTTCACGTTGACCGAGAACGACTCCCATGGCTCAAGTCGCGGCTGGTTTTTGAAGTCGGTAAACCAGGCGCACGCCGAGAATGAAAACGGCAGCGAGACCGCAACGGCAACACGCACCGCGCGCGTAAATGAAAGCATGACAGTGGGCTTAGTCTTCACGACGCACCTCGTCGGCTCCGTGCTTCTGCAACAGCGCTTCGACCTGCGGGGCCTTGTCGGCGCCGCAGGTGACAAAAATCCCGAAGTGTCCGCCGCTGAAGCGCGGGTCGTATCCCACCGTGGTGGTGAGACGCGGGATGCGCGCATTAATGAACATGCCGACCACGGTAGACAGGCAGCCAACAAGCACCATCACTTCGAATCCGATGATGGTGTAGGGAATCCACGACGCGATCGCCTTGCCGCCTGTGACGAGCGGCCAGTAGTCGCCCGTCCAGATGGAAATCCAGTAACCGAATGACACGCCGAGCAAACCGCCCACGAGCGTGAAGCGCCGGACGACGCTGTTGGGGGCGTCAATCGCTTCGTCGATCTCGTGGCGAATCGTGGGCGAGAACACGGTGACGTCACCGAGGCGAGCCTTTTTGAGCTCCTCAATGGCGTGCACCGTGGTGTCGAGATGATGAAATGCTCCGAGTACACCCTGCATCAGTGGTGCCCTCCGTCAACCGCATGCTTGCGCTTGGGGACAACGATTTCCTTGAGTTCCATGATGGCCATCACGGGCATCTGCTTCACGAAGAGCAGGAACCACATGAAGAACCAGCCGAACGAGCCCACCAGGAAACTCATGTCCACCCAACTCGGCGTGTAGCTGCCCCACTGCCACGGCTCAAACTCGTGGCTCAGCGACGGCACCACGATCACGAAGCGCTCGTACCACATGCCGATGTTGATGAAGATCGACAGGAACCAAAGCCACGTGGGGTTGCGCCGCAACTTCTGCGACCACAGCGACATCGGGAGTGCCATGTTGCAGAGCAACATGATCCAGGCCGCCCACCACCACTGTCCGAACACACGATTCCAGAAGAACTCCTGCTCCGGTCGCACACCGCTATACCAGGCGATGAAGAACTCGATCATGTAGGCACAGCCCACAACCAAGGACGTGAACAGCACGACCTTGGCCGTGGCATCAAGATGATTGAGCGTGATGTAGTGCTCGAGCCTGAACCACTTTCTCATGGGGATCACGATCGTCCACACCATCGCGAAGCCGGAGAAGATGGCGCCGGCCACGAAGTACGGCGGGAAGATCGAGGCGTGCCAGCCCGGCACCAACGACATGGCGAAGTCGAAGGAAACGACGGAGTGCACGGAGAGTACGAGCGGCGTGCTGAAGGCGGCGAGGAACAGGTACGCCTTCGCAAAGTGGCGCCACTCCCGATCGCTGTTCCGCCAGCCGAGCGAGAGAATGCCATAGATGCGCTTGCGCATCGGATTGGTTTCCCGGTCGCGCAGTACGGCGAGGTCCGGAATGAGGCCGATGTACAGGAAGGTGGTGGAGATCGTGAGATACGTGGAGATGGCGAACACGTCCCACACGAGCGGCGACTTGAAGTTCGGCCACAACAGGCGCCAGTTCGGATAGGGAATGAGCCAGAAGAACTTCCACGGACGCCCGATGTGAATGATCGGGAACAGGCCCGCCGTCATCACGGCAAACACCGTCATGGCTTCGGCCGCTCGATAAATCGAGGTGCGGAAGCCGGCGCGGAAGAGATACAGAATGGCCGAGATGAGCGTACCGGCGTGACCGATACCAACCCAGAACACGAACGTGATGATGTAGACGCCCCACATCACCGGCGGTTCGTATCCGGCCTGACCCAGGCCCCAGTAAATCTGATAGATCCAGGCCGACGCACCCACCAGCATTGCTGCGATGGAGACGCTGAGCCCGATCAGCCACTTCTTGGTGAAACCGAGAGTCGCGATAATCTCGCGATCGACTTGTTCGTAATCGGTGACCGCGGGGATCTGAACGTCGGCCGATGCAATGTTCGGCCGGCGAAGCCCCTCGACCGGTTGCGCGATGGTGCCCATCCGGTGATGCCTCCTCAGGCCGTTGCCGACGCCGCAGGCGCCGGGTGGTTGACCTTCTTCAGATAGACTACGGCCGTATACGTGTTCAACTCCTCGAACACATGGTAGGCACGTCTGTCGTAGGCGAGCTTCGCTACACTCCAGTTTTCGTCGGCCGCGTCGCCGAACACGATCGCGCGCGACGGGCACGCCTGCGCACACGCGGTGGTGAACTCGTCGGCGTTGAGCTCGCGCTCTTCGGACCGGGCCCGATTCTCACCCTCACGGATACGCTCCACGCAGAACGTGCACTTCTCCATGACACCCTTGCCGCGCACCGTCACATCGGGATTCAGCATCCAGTGCATCGGCTCCGGCCACGCGTACTGACGACGCTCCGGCTCACCGTATCCGAACCAGTTGTAGTAACGCACCTTGTACGGACAGTTGTTCGAGCAGTACCGCGTGCCGACGCAACGGTTGTACACCTGCACGTTGAGACCGTCGGGCGAGTGATACGTGGCGTACACCGGGCACACGGGCTCGCACGGCGCGTTGCCGCAGTGCTGACACATCATGGGCACGAAGCGCGTCTCGAAGTCCGGCGAGAACTCGTTCTCCGTGTTGGTGTTCCCCTCGTAGTAGCGCTCGAGGCGAATCCAGGCCATTTCACGGCCCTTGATGATGTTCGCACCGGGACGTTCGTCCCACGTGCCGGGACTCAGCGCACGGCCCTGATAGGTCGCGCCAACCGTGGGAATGTTGTTTTCACTGTAGCACGCCGTGACACAGGCCGAACATCCGGTGCAGCGCGCCAAGTCGATAGTCATCGCCCAGCGACGCGCCTCGGCCCTGGTGGGGTGCTCAGGGTTGTACATCCCCTTCTCGTTGGCCTGGGGATTGGCGAACTCACCCTGCGCATCGGCCGCGACCGGAGCCTTGAGCCCCGGCAGGAACTCCTGCGAGACGTGTCCCGGAATATCGTGCCCATGCTCCTCTTCTTCCGGCGCTGAAATCGCGGCCGCCATCATCGCTTGCGCAATGCCCCGACCATGCTGACGCGCCGAACCTTCGGTGGTGACCAGCTGACTGTGCGCTTCAAGACGCGTCACCGTACCACGTGATGCGACGAGCGCCAGATTGCCGGCCGTGTCCCAGCCGCTCGGCACCAACTGATACGCGTTCGCGCCGACATTCATCGCGAAGCGGCCGTAGGCGGTGTGGCCCTGGCCAAGCGCGACGGCCACTGTGTCCGGGCGAACACCCATGTACGGATACGCCGGTGCGGTGATTTCACCCGCGACGGTCTTCACCGTCAGGTGATCGCCTTCTCGCACGCCCATTTCCTTGGCGGTCTTGGGGTGAATCTCCACCCACGTCTGCCACGCAATCTTCGTGACAGGGTCGGGCAGTTCCTGAAGCCACGGCTTGTTGGCACCGGCGCCATCACCGAGCGTCGCGGACGGATAGACCACTACAAACATGCCCTCGCCAGCGGCGGTCAGCGCCGGTGCCGGCGACGGACGCATCGCGGCCGCGGTGCGCGTACTGCGCGAGGCGACAGGCGAACCAATGACCGTGGCCTGCGTAAGAGCGGTTGCAAAGGCGGTCGCACCGCCGGCGAAGTTTGCAATGAGCCAGCTGCGGTAATCGGCTTGCGGGAAGCTCGAGGCAATCGCGCCATCGGCGCGCGCGGCCGTGAGGAGCACGTCGGCGGTGCTGCGCGTATCGAACACCGGCTCAAGCGCCGGCTGCACGAACGAGCGTGAGCCCGCGAGCGCGACCGCGTCGCCCCAGCTCTCCAGCCAATGATTATCGGGCAGAATCAAGTCGCACAGCTGGCTCGTTTCATCGGGCATGCTGGAGAACGAGACTTTGAACCCGACCTTGGCGAAGGCTTCAGCGAAACCGACGCTGGCCGGCATCGAGTGCGCCGGATTCGCATTATGCACGAACGCCAGCGGTACTGCGCCGGCGTTCATGCGTTCGGTGGCCGCGAAGAGTTCGAGGTACGTGGACACCCCGTCATAACCGGCGTGCGCCTCGGCCGGCTTGATAGTGGAGCCCACACTTCCGTTCTGCGTGTTGATATTCGCAACCATCAAACCAGACTCAATGGCATCCAGCGTGGTCAGGCCACTGAGTGCCAGCACGCCGCTGCCCGCCGCGCGAACGGCGGCGATGAGCGCGGTAATCGTACCCTCCTTGACGTCCGCAGCGGCCGCAGCCTCGGCGGCTGTTGACTGCCCAAGGATGGCTCGGCAGATGGCCATCTCGCTGCCGGGTTTGGCCGGAATCCACTGATCGGCGTTAAGGCCGGTGAGCGAGCGGCGCGCGCCGATATACACGAGCTTGGGCGCACTTTCGAGCTTCGCGCGGGCATCGGCCCAGGCGAGCTGCTGCGGGACGCGATGGCCCCACGCATCAAGGAAATCGGCGGAAAAACTGAGGATGAGTGACGCCGCGCTGAAGTCGATGGCCGGCCATGCGACGCCGTACGCCGCTCGGTTGACCGCGACGGTAGCCGACGGGGCCATCGTGTCAACCGAGAGGTGCGCCGGCATGCCATTGGCCGTCAGCCACTGATCAACGAACCCGGGGAAGCTGCCCGTCTCATGCGCGTTCAGGAACACCGCGTTCGCCGCTCCGCCGCGACTCTTCACCTCGCCGAGTTTCTGGCCGAACACTTCGAGCGCGCGATCCCACGTGACCGGCTTGAGCTCAGCCCCCTCTCGGAGCATGGGCTGGCGATAGCGGTCGGGATTGTAGAGCCCCTGCAGCGCCGACATACCGGTCGCGCAGATCGCGCCGCGATTCAGCGGATGCTCCGGATTGCCCTCGAGCTTGATGGGGCGACCGTCTCGTACTTCGGCCAGCACGCCACAGGCCGTCGCGCATTCCTTGCACGTGGTGGCATAGAACTGCGACACGCCCGCCACCGTGTTATCCGGTGACGTGACGTATGGAATCAACTTCCCGACTTTTTCAGACGAGCATCCCACCACGGCTGTGGTAGCGCCCGTTGCGCCGAGAATCTTGAGGAAGTCTCGGCGCTTGACGCCGCTTCCCGCTTCAGTGCTCATGCAGTCACTCCGCTCCTGGCGGCTGCTCGTCACGGAAACGCCGGGGACAGTCCCCGACGTCCGCACGAGGTGTGTGGTCAGTCGAGGATCAGTAGTGGCAGACGGCGCAATCGTAACGCGCCTTCTTCACGGGTTCCTTGGCCAGCGCGGCGATCACGCTGTCCGGCAGGCCGGCCAGCTTCGCCCCTTCAGCCGGATTGTAGCCCTGCACGTGACAGTTGATGCACCAGCCCATGTTCAGCGAGGCAAACTGCTCAACCGGCTTGTAGCCTTCGCCGACACCAGCGGCGCCCTGCTTCTGGATTTCACCATGGCACGACTGGCAGGTGACGCCGGCGTTCACGTGGCGCATGTGCGGGAACTGCACATAATCGGGCACCTTGTGCACGCGATTCCACGGAATCGGTTCTTTCTTGTTCCAGTATTCGTCGAGCTTCTTGATCTCTTCGCTGCCGTTGGCCTTCACAATGGTGTGGCAGCCCATGCACGACGCCACAGAGGCGTTGCCGGGGTCCATGGCTTTATTGGCCCCCGAATGACAATACAAACAGTTCATTCCCAACTTTTCGACGTGCGGGTTGTGAATGAACTTGATCGGCTGCTCGACCAGCTTGCCCTGCGAAGACGAGGCACCACTGTACGCCGACAACAACGTCGCCGCTGCCGCTAGCGCCAGGAAACCGGGAATGACCGTCCACTTTTTCTTCGTCGTCATCTACTCGACCGTGTCGGTGGAGTGGTAAGGCGTACGGGAGTGACCTCGGTCCTGTCACCTGTCAGAATGCACATGACGCGTCATCCCTACGAGGCTGACTGGCAGAGGCCGGTAAGCACAATCGCGTAGTATGTCGGCGGTGGTATTTGTACGCAAGTGCAGTGCTAACAATCAAAGTGCTTCGCGTCCATGCTCTTGCATTTGCGACATGCACTACCGCCACGCGGTGGCACAACAGTTCTCATCCCACACTTGTTTCCAGATGGTGTTTTGGACGAGGCAGCGGCAGCCGAATCACTACATCTGCAGGCAAGAGCGACACCAGCGCTCTCGACTGTTGCACCAGCCGCAGTGGCCACTGACTACCATGCACGAGCTGCCCCGAGCCGAGACCACGCACCAGTTGCGCGAAGTGATCGTCGGGCGGTCCCCAGACCCAACCGAAGTCGAACCACACCAACGCGCGCTCTCCGGGCGTCAGCCCCCACGCGACCTCTTCGATCAACTCCCGACCAGCGCCGCTGATCACGAGCGTGCAGCCCGTGTTGGCTCGCGCCAGTGCGCGTACAGTGGCGGCCGGCACATCCCCGGCCACATCATGCGGGTGGCGCTGTCGCACATCCTCCACCCGAACTGTGATGTGCAGCGGCAGCCCGGCGCTGTGACACGCGTGCGCCAACTCGCTCAGGGCGGGATGACCGGGCCCGAGGCCCCATTGCGCCGGATAGACGCGGATCGCGGCCGCTCCAGCGTCCGCCTGCTTCGCCAGCTCCGTCATCCAGCCCGGCCAGTCCGGCCGAACCGCCGGCGCGGGGTCGAGCACGTCGCGCCAGGGTGCCAGTGCGCTGAGAAGCCGAGCATTGCCCGCTGACGGATCGCGTTGCCACGCACTGGGCAACCATCCCACCCACGCCCGCGAGACCCGCTCGCGTTCCAGCACACGCACCAGCACCTCCGGATCCGGGTGCGGCACGTCGCGGAACGGATAGCTCCCGATCCAGGCACTCACATCGACCTCAGCGAAATTCGGTGCGGGAGCGGTCATGCGACGAGCACCTTGCCGTGATGCGAAAACGTCGCATGCGCAAACAGCCGCACGGCATTTCGCCAGCGCACGTCGGCCAAGGCCCCGGGGGGCAGGCCGATGGCGTCGAGCGCCCACGCTTTGGTGAGTCCGGTGCACAACGTGAGATCTGCGGCCCAGAGCACACGCGACGCGCCCAGCGCTTCGATGGTGGCGTCAACCATTCCACGATCGATCCCGCTCCCCGACAAATCCACGTGGACGTTGGGCAGATCACGCACCGCGTGCAGCGTGTGCGCCCAGTCGCCGCCGCCGCCGATGTGCGCGAGTAACAGCTGCGTACTCGGATGCCGCGCCGCGAGACGACCCAGCTCTACCCCGTCGCTGGCATCCTGATTCGGCCACTCGCGTCGGCGGTCCTGCCACACGTGATGCAGGATCGGAATGCCATGCCTCGCCGCTTCAGCGGCGATATCGTCGAGCAGCGCATCATCGGCTTTACGACTGGCCGCGAGCTTGATGCCAACGGCGCCCTGATCCACCCCCGTGCGAATCTCCTGCACCGCGTGCGCGGCGTGATTGGGATTGACCGCGACATACGCGAACAGCCGCTGATCAGCCGGCTTCGCGCGCGCCGCATCACGCTGCGCAAACGCACGCATCCATTGGTTGGCGTACGTGAGATCATCAGGTGACGGGAAATAGGTGGGTGATGCGTGCCCCCACGAGCCCAGCACCGACGCGACGTGTGCGTCAAGTCCGATGCGTTCACCGGCGCGCAGCCGCGAGATGTTGTACATCGCCCAATCGCTGCGCCCCGAGCGATCGGTATGAAAGTGCGCGTGCACATCAATCAGCGGTGCATCACCGGCGAGCGGTCGGCGCGACGCGTCCGGCGCGATGAGCGGCGATTCGCGGTGGGTGTCACGCGCGGGTCTGTCAAGGCCGTCGCTTGTGTCGCTCATGAAGGATTCTCCGTGCTCTCGTCCGCGGGTGTGGAACGCGCATCACGCCGCGCGCGCACTCTGGCCGCTGCCGTGGCGATCGCGGCACCGACCAACTCGATCGCGCTTTCATCATGCGCCAGTGACGCAAACTGATAGGCACCGCGCTTGAGTAGTACGCCCTCGCGCACCACTTCGGCCACCAGGGCGTCAAGGACGGCCGGGTCGTCGCTGTGCAACCGCCACATGGGCGCCGGCCCGTCCACACGTATGCCGAGTGCGTGCGGTGCCAGCGCGTGCTGCGTCACCTCCTGAACGCGCGCGCCGATGCGCGACAGCTCGCCGCAAACGTCACTGCGTGCGTGTCGTTCAAGCACGACGCGCGCCGCGGCCAACGCCGTGGTTTCACTCGCGAGCGTTGAAGATATCCACGCGCGATGGGCCGACTGCATCACGGCGCGTGAACCGACCACCGCCGATAACGAATAACCGTTCGCCATAGCCTTACCAAGAGAGGTTAGATCGGGGAGGACGTTGAGCGCCGCTTGCACGCCGCCGGTATGCATGCGGAATGCGGTTTTGATCTCATCGAAGATGAGCACCGCGCCACGCTCGTCGCAGAAGGCTCGAGCCGCCAGCAGCCATTCGGGCGACGCCACGTGATGCACCAGCGGCTCAATCACAATCGCCGCAAGTTGTTCACCGGTATCCCGCACCGCGGCTTCGAGCGCGTCAACCCGATCAAAAGGAACGTGGCGCACATCAGCATGCGCCTGCCACGGTACGCCGGCACCGGGATTGCTCCAGTCATGCCAGCCGAAGTAGCCTGACGCGATCACGAGGTTGCGTCCGGTGTGTGCGCGCGCGAGCCGCACAGCGGCCGATGTCGCTTCGGCGCCGCTCTTGAGGAACCGCACCTGCTCGGCACTCGGAATCACTTCGGTGAGTCGTTCCGCGACTTCGAGCTCAAGCAGCGGCGAGAGTCCGCCCACGGGACCGCTTGCGGCGGCCTCCTGCACGGCGGCCGTCACCTCGGGATCGGCGTAGCCGAGGGCGACCGCACCGAGCGCCATGCCGCAATCCACAAGGACGCGCCCATCGGCGGTTTCGAGGCGACAACCGAACGCCCGACGCATGTGCGTCGGGAGATCAGCGGCGAGCCCCGCGCCGTACAGCGCATCGGGGCGCTTGCTACCCGTAGACGCGCCACCCGGAATCACGTGCGCCGCACGCTGCGCCCACGTATTCAGTCGCGCCGCCGCATCGGCACTCACGTCGACGGCACCTCGGGCTGTGCCTCGGACGGTACATCCGCTTCGGTGAGGCCAAGTCGCTTGAGCAGCGCGCCACGTTCCCGGTCGAGCGTGCGCAACACCTCGATCGCGGCGGTACGCAACATCGTGAGTTCCCGCGAATCGGGGCTCGCGCGAAACACGAGTGAGCGAATGCTGCGCATGATCAGCTCGGGGTTGCGTGTCTTGAAGTACGCAATGGAGTTGAGCGCCGATTCCACGTCGGCAAAGGTGCGCTCGATCTCTCCGCTATCGGGCGGCGGCGTGGCTTTGCGCGGCCGCATCAGCTTCCGCGTTGCATCGCCGGCCGCAAGGTGCAGTTCATACAATCCGAGCAGCACCGCCTGCGCAAGATTCAGCGAGAAGTGCTCCGTGGTGGGAATGGTGACGATCACGTGCGCGCGGTCCAGCGCGTCGCTCGGCAAGCCGTGATCCTCCCGTCCGAACAGCAACGCGACCGGACCGTCCTCGACCACGCCGAGCAAATCCTCGGCCATCGTGCGCGGAGTGTGCATCGCCCATCGCGTCGCGCGGCGGCGTCCGGTGAAGGCCGCCACTCGCACACAATCGGCCAGTGCCTCATCGAGGGAATCAAAGTGCCGGATGCGCTCCACCACATCGCGCGTGTCATGCGCGATCTGCTCAATACGCGTGAGGTCGTATTTTACTGGCCGTACAAGCCGAAGATCATGTACGCCCATGTTCTTCATGGCGCGTACCACGGCGCCAATGTTGATCGGATCCAGCGGTTCGTACAGCACCACCTTGACGGCGGCAAGTAAGGATGCAGTCATGCGAACGGAGCGGGAGAAGAATCGGTATGCATCGTCGGGGCGAGTTGCAGGCGCAGCGCGCGCCCGGGATCGTGCCGGTCTCCACGAAGATACACGAACTCCCCGGTGGAACCCGAGAGCACGAGTTGGCCGCGACGTCGACGTCGGTGCGGTGGCCGCTCATTCACGATGAGATCAAAACGGAACGGCCCCCGACCGTCGCCGGGCAGCGACGCCCGGGGAATCCGCAGGTGCATGTGCCAGCCGGCATCCGACCGGGTCCACGAGGCGTCGAGCGACGCGCACTCCGTCACAAGCGCATGTGTTCGCGTCCGGCCGGAGTCCAGATCGGGCACGACGAGCCAGGCGCATCGCCAGGCGTCGGCGGCATCGGGGCCGAGGTAACACTGCACGCCATCGGCGTTGACTTCGGCTCGCTCGTTGTCGAACGGATTGTCGCTGCCGACCGCGGGCACCGTGATGGATCCCGTACGCGCCTCAACGCGCACGTGCAGCGACGAGTCGTCGCACCAGAGCAGAATCGTGGCGTCGGGCGAGCCTGCCTCTGGCCACGACTCTTCGGCGCCTCGATAGTGCGCTGCACCCAGCGAGAAGCACACCGGCGTGACCTCACCCACGACCACGAGCGGCGCCGGCGCGGGAATCGCCGTCGACGCGTCCCGAGGGGTCGTGCGCGGGACCGTTCTCAGCCCGCCGAGTGCGATGTGCCGGCGTTTCGCTTGCTGGAGCTCTTCGATGAACCACCCGGATTCGTCGGCTCGGTGCGTCACTACCATCGCATCACGCAGCATCAGCGTCACTGGCAACAATGACGCGTCAGTGATCGGCCGTGGAGCCTGCACACTGTTGCGCACTGACCAGACGCCGAGCATTTCACCGTGCGCCTGCTGCACGCGGATCCAATGCAGTCGTCGTGGTGCGCTACGCGGCGGACCCGGTGCGACCGCCCGCCACAGTGTGGCGTCGGTGTTTGCGCAGTACCACGCGTGCGCTGACGCATCCTGCAGCGCTATCCAGGCGCGTGCGCGGAGCGGAGTGCTCTCGACTGCCTCCAGAAAGTCGAAACCATCCTCGAGGCCGCCCGCGCCGCCGGGCTCGGCCGGCGCCCACTCCGCCGGCGCATCCGTCTCTCCGGCAACGTGGAGCGGAAGATCCATCGTGATGCCTCGCGGCGACCACCACGCGAGATGATCGATCACGTGTTCTTTATACAGTGCGATGGTACGCACGACGCGCACGTCATTGGCCATGCCGATGGCGTCGGCACGCATCCAGCCAGCCTCCGCGCGCGAGTCAAACGCGAGCAGTCGCGCCTGCACGGGACGCTGCGAGTGACGGTTGATCAGTGGCGCATTGTGCGCCAGCGTGCTGCGATACCAGTGCAATGCGCGTTCGACATACGAACCGGCGCCGGGATCCTCAAGAATGCGCGCCGTGCCGTCCTGAATGGTGAGGCCGAGCCGATCCGGGTGTCCGTGCCCGCCACCGGTGTGGCCAGCCTCCATGGCAACGTAGATGCGTCCGGCGTCGCGTCGCAGCACCGCGAGCCCTTGCGATGGCAGCACCACGCTCCCATCGGCGACCTCCTCCGGCGAGGACCACATCTGTGGGCGTGCGTACAACAGCGTGCGCCACCCCAAATCGGCGCGCGAGAGTGCTGTGGGCGGCTCGTCGCGCTCGATGTCCGCCGTTGATCGCGATCGGCCGGTGTCGCCGCGTGGGTGTGTACTCGCGTACAATCGGTGCAACCACGTACGCAACACGGGGTCGTCGGTGCGGGCCAGGCCGAGTTCGCACCACTCGGCGAACCGCCACTGATGCACGGACACCGCGTAGCGGCTGTCACGACGCGACGGGAACGTACCATCGGGCAGCATGCCGAGCAGCGGCGTGCGGAAACCCGTGTCAAATCGCTCGCGGAGCGCGTCCGGCAGTTCGATGCTCATCGCGTCGAGCATCGTCACACCGTACCACAAGCCACGGTGCGCGAACAGATGATAGTTCTCCCCTTCGTACCACGAGCCGTCCTCGAGCAGCCCTTGCCGAATCAGAGACGGCACACCGAGCGGACCATCCACCAGCTCGGCGATGGCGGCGTGATCGTCGAGCAGCATTGCCGCCGCGAGGCGCGCCGCAGTGTGCCACGTCTGCCGGTTCGACGCGCCTTCGGGAAACGACGTGATGATTGCCCGACTCGGCTCGACGACACTCGAGATGAATCGGTTCACGATCCGCTGCGACGCGGCGCGCGGTCGCAGCATCGACGCCGCGAGCGATACATTCAGCAGCCACACACTCTCGAGATACGTACTGAAGAACGGCCGCGTGGGGCCGAGTGCATTGTCCTGATTGGGATACGTTGGCCAATGCGTGCTGAACTGATCGAGCGCGTGGCTCGCGAGATCGAGCAGATCATCGCGCTGCCACATGCTGCCGAGCATTGCGGCGTGCAGCGTGCGTTCCGCA
The DNA here is from genome assembly GCA_038224035.1 of Gemmatimonadales bacterium. Taxonomy (GTDB): domain Bacteria; phylum Gemmatimonadota; class Gemmatimonadetes; order Gemmatimonadales; family Gemmatimonadaceae; genus JAABRT01. Next base: position 4,276 of record JBBRFQ010000017.1, on the reverse strand, counting down.
CTCCAGAGCATCGCGCCCATGGCCCACCAATCGTCGTGTTCCAACCCCTTGTGCACGCGCCCGCAGAGCGGACACCGATGCTCGTGCGGCTTCCACGGCTCAAACGTGAGCGGCGTACCGTCTGTAGTGCACCGGCCTCCGATTCGTGTGAGCTGCGCTTTGCGTTCAGGAATCGGCAGTGCGGTACCGATGAGGAGCGGAGCCAGTTCCCGCTCAAGTCCCGAGGCGAGTGCCTGCAGCTCTGGTGTGCAACTCCGCCATCGCTGGGTCAGTGGCACTCCCAACAGAGTAGCCTCAACACGGCTCGTGGCCGTTGGGTTGAGATCAGGTGCACTCATGGCACACGCTGCCAGCGGGCAATCGAGGTCAGTTCACCGCGCAGATCCATCACCACGCCATCGAGCGACCGGGCCCGTCCCTGCACGCCCCGCCCGTGATATACGAAGGCGACCGGTGTGCGGGATTCGAGATGCGCACTGACGCGTTGCCAGGCGTAGTTGCGCACGGCGGCGCCATCAGCGTTGCGCGCCGCACTGAGCAGTGCGTCGAGCTCGGCCGTGTGATAGCCGGTGTAATCGAGGGCACCACCGCGCTGCGCGCTGTGAAATAGCGCCGATAAATGACCGAGTGCGAGATCGCCCGGTACACCAGTGTAGGCGAGGGCGAACTCCTTCACCGGCGCGCGCATGCCCGCGAGAAAACTCGCCAGCTCAACGGTGCGAACGGTCAGCGCGATGCCGATGCGACGCAGATCATCTTGCAGCAGTTGTTCGACGGCGAGATCCCCGCTGCCCACGGTGAGCAGCGTGACCGCCAGACGCTCGCCGTTTCGGCCGCGCACACCATCGGTCGCGAGGGTCCAGCCGGCACTTTCGAGCAGCGCTGCGGCTCCGGCTGAATCTGCGGGCGGGGCGAGCTGCGCATCGCCGAAGATGCCGGGTGGTATGGCCGATGTCGACGGCACGGCGTAACCGGCCACTGCGGCCTCGACGATTCGATGACGATCGAGCGCCATCGAAACGGCCCGACGTACCCGGGCATCATCGAACGGCGCGCGCGTGGTATTGAACGCCAGCATCGTACTGAACAACACCGGCGGCGTTTCCAGCACGAGCAACGGATCGCGCGAGACGAGCCCCGCCATCGCGGGCGAGATACCGGCGACATCGAGCTCCCCGCTCACAAGTCCGGCGAACTTGGTGGCCGGTTCGTCCACCACGGCAATCACGACTTCCCGTGCGGGAGGCGGACCACCCAATGACATCGGAAAGTTTGGATTGCGCGCAAACCGCCAACGCTGCCCCGCCTGGCGCGACACGAACATGAACGGGCCGTTGCCCACCGGCGAGGTGGAGAAGGCGTGACGTCGCCATTCGCTGCGCGGCACGTTGGCGAGGATGTGCGACGGCACCGGCGGCAGCTCCGCGAAGACCAACGGAACGCCCGATTGAGAACGAGAGAACGTGAACCGCAGCGTGGTGTCATCCACCGCAAGAATGTCGCGCACCGCCTCGAGATCACCGGCTCGCGGACTGCCGGTTTGCGGATCGCGCGCCGCATCGAACGTGAGCCACGCGTCGCGGGCCGTCGTGCGCACCCCGTCGTGCCACACGATATCCGTTCGCAACGTGAAGGTGAGCGTGTCCCGCGTGTCGCTCCAGTGCCACCGCGTCGCCAACCACGGCGACGGTTCCAGCAAAGAATCGAGCCGGACCAGCGGCATGAACAACATGTGACGCTGCATCTGCCGCGACATGGTATGCACCGTGACCACGGGATTGGCCGATTCGAGGTCGGCACCGGAGGCCAGCACAATGATGTCACCATCGCGAACGATGCCGGCGCAGCCCACGAAGAGCACCGCCGAGAGCACGCCGACGAGCCGCCGCCGCGGGCTCGGGGTTGACCCACGCCGCGCAGCGCGCATCATCCCGTCGTGCGACACACTCTGCCCCGTCTCGTCGATGCCGTATTGCTGCTCTGGTTGGTAGCGACGCTCACGTTCCTCCTGATCCGGTTGGCGCCGGGCGATCCGGCGTCTCTGCTGGTCTCGCCGACGGCTTCCGTTGAACAAATCGCGGCCCAACGAGCGGTGTTTGGGCTCGACGGTTCGCTGCTAGAGCAATATGGTCGCTGGTTGGGCGCCTTGCTGCGCGGTGATCTCGGCACAAGCCTCGCACTGTCGCGACCGGTGTCATCGGTCATTGCCGAGGCGCTGCCGCTCTCCCTGCTGCTCGGCGGCGTTTCGTTGGCGCTCAGTGTGATCGCGGGTGTGGGCGTGGGTGGATGGCAGGCGCGGCGAGTGGGCGCGACTTCGGATACAATCGCGACGGTGATCACCACGGCACTTTACGCGGCCCCAAGTTTCTGGCTCGCTCTGGCGCTGCTGGTGATCGCCACGAGCGGGCCGGCGGTTTTCGGGGCGCCAGCCTGGATGCGATTGCCGGCCTTCGGTGTGCACACGCCGGCCGCGACGCTGAGCGGCTGGCCCGCGATCGTTGATGTGGCGCGTCATGCGGTGCTGCCGGTGCTCGTGCTCACCCTAACGGGTGCCGCCGCGATCGCTCGCTACGCACGGTCTGCGATCGCCGAGGCATGGCGCGCGCCGCATGTGCGCGCGGCGGTCGCTCGCGGTCTGCCTTCGCGCGCGCTGCGTCGGCGTTATGTGGTGCGCAACGCCATCGCGCCGATTGTGGTGCTCGTGGGGCTGGCGCTACCCGGTGTCGTCGCGGGCTCGGTGTTTGTCGAACAGGTGTTCGCGTGGCCGGGACTCGGGCGCACAATGTTGCAGGCCATCGCGTCACGCGACTATCCGGTGGTGCTTGGACTCACCGTATTATACGCCAGCGTCGTCATCGCCGCGAATCTTGTCGCAGATGTTGTGGTGCAATCGCTCGATCCACGGCGCAGGTCCGCGTGATCACTCCGCCACGCGACGCACGTGTGCGCGCCGGCCTCTTGTTGCTTGGCGTTCTCATCGCGGGCGCGGTGGTCGGACCGTGGATTGCCCCCGGCGACCCGGTGTCCATCAACGACGTGATGGGCACCCGACTCAAACCACCATTCGCCACCGGCGAGCGCGGCGCGATTCACGTGCTCGGCACCGATGCATTCGGCCGTGATGTGCTTGGACGCGTGTGGATTGCCGCACGACTGTCACTCGCTGTGGGCGTAGCCGGTTCCCTGCTCGCCGGTGCGCTCGGTGTCTTGCTTGGTGCGCTCGGTGGGTGGCTGGGTGGTGTGGTGGACCGTGTACTGCTGGCGATCGGCGACGCGATGTTGGCAGTTCCACGACTCGTATTGTTGCTCGTGATTGCCGCGTTATGGGGGCCGGGACTCCCAACCGTGGTCACCGTGCTCGCGCTCACCGGCTGGATGGGTGTGGCGCGGCTGGTGCGCGCCGACGTACTGGGAGTGCGTATACAACCCTACGTGGAGGCGGCCACCGCGCTCGGTGTTCCGTCGTCGCGATTACTCGTGCGTCATGTACTGCCCAATGCGCTTGGTGCGGCGGTTGTCGCAATCACGCTCGGCGTTGGTAATGCGATTCTGCTTGAGAGTGGCTTGTCGTTTCTGGGCCTTGGCATTCAGCCACCGGCGCCGAGTTGGGGGAACATGATTGCCGGAGGACGAGAGTGGCTGCTCATTGCTCCGTGGATTGCGCTCGCACCGGGTATCGCGCTTGTGCTCACCGTGATTGCGTGCACGCTCATCGGTGACGGACTGACGCGCGGTGGTCCGGCGAGTGTGGACGAACGCGCACGGAGCTGACGCCGACAACACGCACAAAGCGACGCTGGTTATGGTGTGTGCTTCCGTTCCACGGCAACGCCCACGGCACGGCACGCCGGAGTCACCGGAACTCGGCGCAGCGTCACTGCGGGATGTGGCGAATCCCGGTACAGCAGGAACTGTTCGCTATCGCCATAGATGAGACCCGCGACTGTTTCGTCGGTGTAGTACCCGAGGAACGCGCCATCCAGTCGGCGCATGACCCCGAGCCGGGTTGTGGTGGGCCTTCCGGGCTTGAACGCGGCCGTAGAGGTCACGCTTACGACCAGGAGGCTGTCGCCGTAGCGCGCGATGTGCCGGACTTGGTCGATCGCGCCTCTGAAGTCCGCAGAGGGACCCACCATTCCGTTGGGATCTTCCCGGAGTGGGGGGTACGAGTGGTTGGGAAGGCGGGTGATCCACCGGACATCGCCATCAGCGGAGAGATGATGAACCTCGCCGAGACTCGAATAGGCCACAGTGATGGTTCCGTCGGCGGGGCTGC
>JBBRFQ010000016.1:0-34684 GCA_038224035.1 Gemmatimonadales bacterium | reverse complement strand
TGGGGGGAGCGGCGAGTATCGGTACATCCGGCGCGGTAAGGAGTATCGCGACCAACTCGGCGCGCATTCGCACGGCTCGCTCACCTTTACCTGGCATCGACTCTAGCCCCGCCCCCCACCCGCGCCTCAGCGACAGCGCGGTGCGGGCGGGGGCGGCGGCGGCAGTTGACACGAGGCCGACTTGCAGGTGCGACGGAGACGGGCGACGCGATCAGCCAGCCGACCGACCGTAAAGCGCGGATGACCGCCGTTATCGGACACATTGACGGCGAAGTCGAGCTCGCGGCGCAGGTTCGCACCCGCGGCGACATTCCGCACGCGCGGGCCACTGGCGGCGTCGAGCTGCAGCGCGGACAGATCGTGCAGCACCCAGTAGTTACCCTCGCGTACCGTCGGCACGGACAACGAATCGTCGTCACCACTCGCTAATCGGGCCGAGATGCTCCGTGCGGACGTCAGGCTGGACAATGCGCCGCTCCGGCTGCTGTTGGCGATCTGAATGGCCGCCAGCCCGAGCAGGAAGTTCACACTCTCGCGCGTGATCGTGCGGGGGACGTCATTCTCAATCGGCGTGTAGGTCCGCGCGTGTACGGCCCGCGCGCCGGCCTGATCGCCCTGTCGCGCGAGCCAGATGATGTACGCGTCGGCGGCGGCGTAGTCGCCTTCCGAGGTGAGTTGCACGGCGTCGAGATACGCCGCCCGCGCCGAATCGCGGCAGCGCCGCCAGACGTCCCACACCTCTGCCATCCCGAGACGCGCCGCGCTGGCCAGTTCCGAGTCCCGATCCTGTCTCGCCAGCCGAAGCGCCTCCGTATACGCTGAAAGAGCCGAGTCGGCGCGTCCCGTGAGCGCCGCATCCTGTCCGGCGCGCCAAGCCCGCTCGCCGTCGCTCTGGGCGAGGAGTGCCCCGGGGATGGATGGACCGGAGGCTTGCGCGGCGAGCAGCCCGGGTGCGAGGAGAACCGCCGTTGCGAGTACGGCGCGCATCCACGCGCGGGACCGCACTTGGTTGGGTGACTGGGGAATCTCTGGCATCGCACGTCTCCAAAATGGTACGGCCGGTGAACGCCTCGCGGCGAGCGTCTACAGACACTTTTACAAGCGCGGCCGTCCGACGCAAGGCGTACTCAGGCACCAATGAGTCGGCGAAGGTGACCGGCGACTTCGAAAAGTGCACTAAGTAAGGTGTACCCCGCAGGTGGGAACTGTTCACTGTCCGCGCGAGATGCTACAGTGTAGTCACTGAGTGGGGCCGTGAGTCGGCTGGACGGCGCACTCGGCTCACCTCCGCCTGGTCTCGCATGACTGATCAATCTTCCGTCCGCGATTCCCGCACGCGGGCCGTGTCGCCCATGACGGCGCTGGTGGTCGAGCACGATCCGGTGCTCCGACAGTTCCTGCGCCGAGTGCTGGAGCGCAACGGGCTGGACGTGCTCCTGGCATCATCGGCGGAGCAGGCGCTGATGCTGATCGCGCGCGAGGCCGAGCGACTCGACGTGATCGTGCACGGCGACGAACTCCTGCGCGGCGACGAAGGCCGTGTCGCGGCGCGATTTGGTCGGCTTTCGCCGGAGCGTCCGGTTGTGTTATACGGTGGCTCGTCCGCCAGTACGACTCAGACGGGCCGACAGTTCGGCCACCCCGCCCCCGCGCCATTCGACGCGGAGTTGCTCGTGCGATCCATTCTGGCCGCCGTGCGCGGCCCGTCGAACGACGCCGACTAGCCGATCCGGCGAAGCCCGTCGTTGGCCGACTGGCCCGCGCCGTGCACGGCGGCATGCACCGCAGCGAGCACATCGATTGGCAGGGGCGCGCCAGGCGCCCGCTGCGAGGCCTGCACCACCAGTTGCAGCACGCGCGACTGTTCGGCGAACGACGCCAGCAGTGCTCCACCGGCGCCCGGCGTGGCGGCAATATCCTGAGCCAACAACTCAAGTTCGACTGACAGGGCGTGCGCCGTGTGGCATCCGGCCAGCGCCGCCGAGACGCCGGAAGTCGCCTCGTCCTGCGTCTCGGGAAGCGTGTAGGCGAGTGCTTCCTGCACCCGCTGATTGCTCATGGCCATGGTCGCCAGCCGACGGCGCGCCACGTGCGAAGATTCAAATCCCACCGTGTATATCTCCATGAGTCACGGCCTGTACTCTTGACAGACTCGCGTTTGTGACATAAATGCGACGCGCGCGTTGTAAGCGCATGAATTACATTCTCTTGCAGTAACAGGATCAGCAGCACGCCCCCGAGCAGTCTGGCGAGCCGGAATCATCCGGCCTCAGTCCAGGCGACTCGGGTCTGGTCGTCGCGATGATTGGAAGCGAGTGGACGGGCGTGCAGTGCGCCCGAGGCGGCCGTTGGCTGTCCACCCGCGTTCGACGCGGCGGTCGTTAACCTCGAACGCTCGAGGGGATTCCGCGTTATGCACGTCCTTACCGGCCAGTCTGACCGAGCGCTCGACCAGCGAGATGTGCTGGCCGTGGCGCGAGCGACCCTCGATGAGCACTGGGCGGTCTCCGCCGTGCCGATCGAACGTCGCGTGCTGCTGCTCGAACGCGCCGACGAGGCCGCCGTTGCGGCCGGTGAAGGGCTCGGCGAGCCGATTGCGGACGGACTCGCGCTGCTCGGCACCGCCTACGAACTGGCGGCCCTGGGTCAGCTCGAAGCCGCCATCGATTCCACACCCAGCGCCGCCCGCGATCTGGCGCGAGCCGTTTTGACGCTCGGCGCGTCCCGTGCCTACCGCTGCGGCGCCGCGTTGCGACCGCCACTCGACGGCGGCGACGCCGCGCTCACATGGGCGCTGCGCCTCGGTGCGCTGGCCATGGTCAGCGGCCAAACCGATGTGTACGCCGACTGGTGGCAGAAACGCGACGGCATCGCGGGCGCCGTCGAAGCCTACGCCCACACGCTCGAATCCTTGCCGTGGGAACCGTACGCCCGCGGCACGTTGTGGCTGGCGTGGCTCGGGCTCCTGGGCGCCCCCCTGAGCGCCCCGATTGGAGACGAACCGACGGAGTTCGCCCCGAGGCCCCTCGTAGCCACACGGTCGCGTCTGGCGGCCTTCCGCGAGCGCCGGGCCGGCCATGGTGGCATCGGCGACGGACCAGTGCTCAGCACGGCGGCGTTGCGTGCCCGGATGGCGGAGTTCGCCATCCGGCATCTCGCTGATGCGACGGAGTTGCTGACCATCGCCGTGCTGCGCCGCACGCTCCCCGATGTGTCGTCGGAGTTCAAGCTGCGGCTGAGCGCGGCGCGCTCGGCGATGGCCGGCGATCATGGACAGGACGTGTTGCTGGCGTGGCTACAAGCGGCCGGCGTCACGCTGGCAGGCGGCGTGACCGCCCAGCTCGAACTCCCAGGATTCTAGTCCGGCCCAAACGCTCCGAGCCCTTGGCTCGCCACACCCGAAACACGGTGCGGCCGGCCGAGCCGGCCGGGAAGGCCACGCCGCCCGCACGGGCGCCAACATCGGAAACGACGCCCGCGATACCCGCCGCGAGCAGCGCTTCCGTGGCCAGATCGGCCTCGGCGCCCGACTCGATACGGAACCACCGGCTGACCCCTCCGGCGCGCAGCGCCCTCACGTAGTACGCATCATCCGCCGCCCAGAAACCGGAGAGCTGGTCAGCCGAGCCCTCAAACGAGGCAATGGGGAGCGAGGTCAACGGCGCGGGTTCGATGGCCCCGAGCGGTGCGGCGCAGGCGATGACATGCATGAGAGTTGGCGTCGGATCGGAGATTCGTGATCGCACGCGGTCGAGGCCACGTGTCGGGCGAGAATTGTACGACGATCCGGGCGCACACGCAATACAAGCTGTTGGAGCTAAGTTGTTGACATCAATGTGGATAGAACGTTTGCTTGATGTGGATAACTACCCAAGTGCCCATTTCGCAATGGCTCCCGCGCTGCGTTTGTGTGGAAAACATACCGTGTGATCGAGCTACTTGTGAGCGACCTCGCCGTAATGTTTTCCACATAAACGTAGATCACGAATCTGATCTTGGTGATTTTTTTCACACGCGTGAATTGGGGACAATCTGCCAGCGCCGGTGCTGCGATCTTTGGTTTCGCCTCCACTTGCCCATGGCGAAATCGCGCTCGGCGCGACATGATGCCGCAGTACGTTCCCTCCTCATATCCAGTCCCCTGGAGTCCCTGATGGTGCCTGAACCGCGAATCGGTCTGATTGTCGGGCGCGAGTGGTCGTTCCCGCCCGCTTTCATTGAAGCCGTGAAGAAGCGCCGCGCCGGCGTGGTGGCCGAGTACGCCTCGCTCGACGCGACTCGCATGGCGCAGCCCATTCCGTACACGCTCCTCATTGACCGCATCTCCCATGAGGTGGGCTTCTACCGCTCCTACCTCAAGCACGCCGCCATTCAGGGGACCACGGTCATCAACAACCCGTTCATGTGGTCGGCCGATGACAAGTTCATCGACGCCACGCTCGCGGTTCGGCACGGCGTCGCCCATCCCAAGACCATGGTCCTGCCCAACAAGGACTACATCGCGGGCATTTCCCACACCGAGTCGCTGCGTAACCTCGCCTATCCGCTCGACTGGAGGGGCGTCGCTGAGCACATCGGGTTTCCCTGCGTCCTCAAGGACGCGCACGGCGGCGGCTGGCGCGACGTGTACATCTGCCAGTCCATGGATGAACTGATCGCGCACTACAATGGCAGCGGGCTGCTGACCATGGTCGTGCAGGAGTTCATCAACTGGAAGCAGTACGTGCGCTGCATGGTGCTCGGGCGCGAAGATGTGCTCGTTATGCCGTACGACCCTCGGGAGCGCAAATACATCGACGATCCGGGCTATCTGCCCAAAGCGCTGCACGACCGGATCGCCGCCGATGCCCTGACACTGTGCCGCGTGTTGGGCTACGACATGAACACGGTGGAGTTCGCCGTGCAGGATGGCATCCCGTACGCCATCGACTTCATGAATCCCGCGCCGGATATGGACATCAACTCCCTCACGCCAGCCTACTTTGAGTGGGTGGTTGAGCACATGGCCGACATGGCGATTCGGCTGGCCACGCTGCCGCCCGGCTCCGATCGCTCCGAGACCGCCATTCCGCCGCTTGAACAGGGAGGCGCCACGCCGGCTCCCGCGGTTGTGCCGGTGGCCACGCCCGCCGGCGCATGACCCACGGCAGCACAGGATTGGGAGACGACCCGGTCGCCGCCGCGGCGATCGACCGGTACCACGAGGGCCTCACCGACGACGTTGCGCAGGCCTCGGGCGAGATGTTGTCCACACGGTTGCGCACAGACGGGCTGTACTTTGGCGACCGTCCGCTCTGCAGCGTGCTGCGGCCGCGGTTGATGACGCTGGCCCAGTATCGACATGTGGGGCGCGCCTCGCGTCTCGTCGTGTCGGCGATGGAAAAGGTGCGTCAGGCAGCCATGGCTGACGCGTCGATTCGCGCGCAGTTCCGACTGCTCGACTGGGAAGAGCGGTTGATCCACGCCGATCCGCGGCTGCCGGTGGCGAGCCCGCTGTCACGACTCGACGCGTTCTTCGCGCCGGGCCCGAATGGACTCAAGTACACCGAGTACAACGCGGAAACGCCAGCGGGCGCGGCTTACAACGACTCGCTGGCGAAGATATTTCTCGACCTCCCGGCGATGGGCGAGTTCCGCAAGCATTTTGTGGCCCTCCCCATTCCGTCCGGACCCGGCACGGTCAAAGCGCTGCTCGACTCGTACCACGCCTGGCGCGGTGTGCGTGAAACGCCGAGCGTCGTGATTCTCGATTGGAAGGAGGTGCCCACCTACAGCGAGTTCGTGCTCTTTGAGCAGCTGCTGCGGGCAGTGGGCGTGCCGGTCTTTATCGGCGATCCCCGTCACGCCGAGTACGCGAATGGCGTGCTCACGATCGGCGGTACGCCGGTCACGCTCATCTACAAGCGCGTGCTGATCGACGAACTCGTGCTGCAGTGCGGGGAAAACTCGCCGGTGGTGCGCGCCGTGCAGGACGGGGCGGTGTGCATGGTGAACCCGTTTCGCTGCAAGCTGTTGCACAAAAAGGCCAGCCTCGCGGTGGTGAGCGACGAGCGGTTCGCGCCGCTCTTCACAAGCGAGGAGCGCGCGGTGGTGTCGGCGCACGTGCCCTGGACGCGCGTCGTGGAGGAGCGCATGACCGAGCACGACGGTGGGCAGGTGGATCTGCTGCCGTTCATCCGCGAGAACCGGGAGCAACTCGTCCTCAAGCCAAACGATGACTACGGCGGCAAGGGCATTGTGCTCGGCTGGACCGTCTCCGACGACGACTGGAACGCGGCCCTGATGACGGCGCTGGCGCACCCGTATATCGTTCAGCAGCGTGTAGTCTTGCCAACCGAGCCGTATCCGGCGTGGGGTAACGGGAGTCTGCACATCGGCGATCGCATGGTTGATACGGCGCCGTTTCTGGTGCAGCAGGAGGTGGTGGACGGATGCCTCACCCGCATCGCGACCGATCCGCTGCTGAACGTCACGTCAGGCGGGGGATCCAACGTCCCCACATTTCTGGTGGAGCATCGATGAGCGAGACGCCGTACCGGCCAACCATTGGCCTGACCACACAAACGCTACATTCCATTGACGGAATTCCGCCGGCTTTGCCGCAGTCGTGGGTGATGAACCAGCGCTATTTCGTGGCCACCACCATGGTGGGTGGCGTGCCGTGGATGATTCCGCTGTTGGACGACGACCTGCCCACGCTGCGCGCGATCTACGAGCGCCTCGACGGAATCTTGATCCCCGGTGGTGTCGATATGGACCCGCGACAGTACGGACAGGAGATTCTCCCGGAGTGCGGCAATCTCGATCCGGCGCGTGATCGAGTGGAGTTGCAGTTGGCGCGGTGGGCGATCGAAGATGGCAAACCCATTTTCGGCCTGTGTCGCGGCCTGCAGATCATCAACGTGGCACGTGGTGGTTCGCTATGGCAGGATCTCGAAACACAAAAGCCCGAGCTGGCCAAGCACGATTATTTTCCCACGGCCGGTTTTTCGCGCCAGCATCTCGCGCATTCAGTCACGCTTGAGCGCGGTACACGTCTGTCGGCGCTGCTCGACGGTCCCGACAACGTGATGGTGAACAGCATGCATCATCAGGGTGTGCGTGATCTTGGCGAGGGCCTGGTGGTGTCGGCACGTGCGCACGACGGCTTGATCGAAGCGGTTGAGTTGCCGGGCGACGCGTTTGTGGTGGGGGTGCAGTGGCACCCGGAAGTCTTCGAGATGACCGACCCGCACACGCGTCATTTGTTCGGCGGCTTCATTGCCGCGTCCTCGCAGTACGCCGAGCGAAGCCGCTCCGCGGCTGCCCTTGCAGGATCCATCCGGGAGTCGTGATGAAGGCACCGTCGCTCACCGTCGGCATCGAAGAAGAGTACCAGATTATCGACCCGGTGACGCGCGATCTCACACCGGGGTTTGAAGCACTCATCCGCTCGGACGATCCGCTCATGCTCGAGGTGAAGCCGGAGCTGCATCAGTGCCAGGTGGAAATCGGCACGAAGCCCTGCAACACGATCGCCGAGTTGCGCGTGGAGCTCACCAAACATCGCAAGGCGGTGATTGGTGCAGCCGCGCAGCATGGGCTCGCGATTGCCTCGGCGGGTACGCATCCGTTTTCGAACTGGATGAATCAGGAGATGACGCCGAAGGAGCGATACCTCGGCGTCAAGGCGGAGCTGCAGGATCTGGCACATCGCCTGCTGATTTTCGGGACGCACGTGCACGTGGGTATTGAAGACAACGAGTTCCGCATCGATTGCCTGAACGCGGCGCGTTATGTGTTGCCGCACATTTTGTGTTTGTCTACGAGTTCGCCGTTCTGGTTTGGCCGTAACACGGGGCTGCACAGCTATCGCAGCATTGTGTTCAAGAACTTTCCGCGTACCGGTGTGCCGCGCATTTTCAACGGCTGGTCGGAGTACACGAATGTGGTGGACACGCTCATCGAAACGCGCAGCATTCCCGATGGCTCCAAGATCTGGTGGGATGTGCGTCCGCATCATTTGTATCCGACGCTCGAGTTTCGAATCTGCGACGTGAACACGCGGGTGGACGAAGCGATCTGCGTGGCGGCGCTGCTGCAGGCGGTGGTGGCGAAGATGTGGAAGCTGCGCCGAGACAACCTGACGTTCCGTGTGTACGCGGCCGATCTCATCGAGGAGAACAAGTGGCGCGCGGTGCGCTGGGGACTCGGCGGCAAGCTCATCGACTTCGGCAAGCGTACGGAGCTGCCGGCGCCGGAGGCGATTCGAGAGCTGATTGAGTGGTTCCTCGACGACGTGCTGGACGAGCTCGGCACGCGCAAGGAAGTAGAGTACGCGTTTGACATTCTGCAGCACGGGTCCAGTGCGCAGCGGCAGTTGGCCACGTACGCGCGCACAGGCGACCTGCGGGCGGTGGTGGATCAGTTGATTGTCGAGACAGCCGAGGGTGTGTGTGATGTGACGCTGGGTCCGCCGCTTGACCGGGTGGATGCCCCGATGACGGCGGCTCGGCCAGGTACGATTGCGGTGCCGGTGGCACGGCCGACGGGTGTGCCGGTGGAGTCGGACTGACGGACGGTGCCGGGCTGGTGGGTGAACGGCCGATGCAGCGGTAACGGCAGCGGTAGCGGCAACAGTAGCGGCAACAGTAGCGGCAGCGGCAACGGGAACAGCAACGGGAGCTCCAACCGAGCAGAGGAAGGCGCGAAAGACGCGAAAGCGCGAAAACGGCAACAGCGTTGAAAAATCAACAGCGTAAAAAGACTTCTGTCGTACGCAAATGGGGTGCTGTTGGGCCGTGCTGTGTTCGCGCTTTCGCGTCTTTCGCGCCGTCCTTCACTCTGTTGGTGTTGCACTTCCACGAAAATCCTCGTGTTCCCGATCCAGCACCACCGAAAGTAACGTAGACCAACAGCGACGCTCAGTACCGCTCAAGCGCTCGGCGCCGCGCTGCAAAGTCTGCGCCGAATGTCAGCAGCAACTGCGCCCTGAGGACCAGCGGCGCTCCGACAGCACCTCCCGTACGTTGGCGCGTGGCATTGATCTCGTCAAGTCGGCCGGATCATGAAATCGTCGAGGCCGTTTCGGCGGCGTACACGCGCAACGCTTGCGTGAATTGCCTTCTGGTGGCACGGCAAAATCGTCCGCGGGTGCAGTAGCAATGTCACCCCTCTGATCCGATTCTCAAGAGACCGCTGCGTTCCCTTCCGTGCAAGAGCGGGTGACGACGCAACCCTCTACCTTGAAAAGCGAGAACACACATGAGCACCAGCTCCCGCGAAGCCGTCGCCAGCTATGTCACTGATATGCTGGCGCTCGAGCGGCACATCGCGCAGGCAATAGCGGGCCAGATCGAAGATCTTGATGAAGACGCGCCACATATTGTTGCCGAACTGCGCCGCGTGCACGCGACCTGCGAACAGCACATCGATCGGCTTGAGGTGCTCGCGAACGAGCGCACCAGCGCAGGCCAGAGTCTGGCTGAGGCGGTCAAGAAGGCCGCATCGTCGATGCTGGGAGTCGGGGCGGCCGTCGTCGATTTTGTGCGCGGCGAAACGCTGCCCAAAAATCTTCGCGACGATTATACAGCGCTGTCGTTGGCAAGCATCGGTTATGTGATGCTGTACACGACCGCGTTATCACTCGGCGATGACAAGGTCGGTGAAATCGCGCACGAGCATCTGCAGAATCACGCGCGGTCGCTCATCGCCGTGCACAACCTCGTGCCGCTGGGAGTCGTCGCGTTCCTGAAGGATGAGGGGCACAATCTGCACGACCGCATGACCGACATCAGCCGGAATATCCGTGAAGTGTGGGAATCTGAGAACAGCGTGCCACAACCGGAGTGAGCGCACGCCTCACTCGCGCGTGTTGAGGCTTGGTGTGAGCGCGCGCAGCCAACGTTACGGCGACGGCTGCAGCTCGCTCACCACGAGTTGTCGCATGTTGGTCAGCGACTCTTCGGCAAACCGGCGCTGCAAGCGACGCCCCACAAGCCGGAATCCGATACGATAGAACCAATTGGCGATGTGACTGCTCTGCGAGAACGAATGGATCCGGAACTTGACGCTGCCGGTGTCCAATCGCTTTGCGACTTCGAACGTGATCTCGCCGCGTTCCAGGTGGCCCGCGAGCGTGTGATAGCTGTAGCCCCACACGCACTCGCTGGCGCCATCGATCTGCCTTGTCTCATCGATCACGCGGCTGACGCGCACGCCCAGCTCGAATCGCATCCACAGAAAGCGTGCCGTTAGCAGCATGGGCCGCTCAAGCAATGGCGCCTCCGGATCGAATGAGCCGCTGATCAAGCGCTTTGGCGTGAACGCGTACGCCCTCAGTATTTCACTGGCGACGGCGAAGGCGCCACGCGTTTCCGGATCACCCGGCGCTTCACCGGGCAACGCGATTTCGCGCGCATCCACGTTCCAGCCCGCGGACGCAACATAACTATCGCGCTTGGTGAGATCGACGGTCGACTCCAGTGCAGCGATCGCAGCCAGTCTCGCACGGAACCGCTGATCGAGTAACGACTCGGCCGCGGTGTGCGATTCGTTCACGTGGTGAGCTCTTCCGAATCAATGACCACTTCGGGTACCTCGTCGCAGCCAGTGAGCTCAGCTACGCGCTGCAGGAACGTTACCCAAACTTCGGTTTGCACCTGTCGGCCGAGTGCCAGCGTGTCGTAGGCAACGTGTACGATTTCGTCTCGCGCACGCGCCCACGATTCGATTGTAACTTGGAACGCGTCGGATCGATTCGTCAGTTCCCGCACCGAAAAGACGATATGCCCCGCTTCCGGATGACCATCGAGTGTGACGAGCGTGAAACTGTCGTCGGTCACCTCCGCCACACGCACACGACCGTTCCAGGGGCCAAGCATCGTGACGTTGTATTCGTCGCCCACAACCATTATTGCGACGCTGCCGGACGTCTTTTCGAAGGCCGCGAGTTTCTCCGGTGACAGCTCGCGCATGCTCTGCGCGATCGCTCGCATGAGCGTGTGGCACGTGAACGTCGAGCGCGGTACCTGAATGGCATACCGTCGGTGGGTCAACTCTCCCACTCCCGTTTCAGCGCCTTGCAAGTCGACGCCGATAGCAACGGGCGAGGCCGGCACGGTTACGCCGGAGCGCGCACGCTCACTCCTCTCTTCACGTCTCGGTGCGACGAATCGTCGTACCGTGTGCGCCAGAAGCGCGAGAGCGGCCAGAGAGCCTGCTACCAGGAATACAGCTGGTGTACTCGAGCGACGTCGGGACATGGCGGAAGCGCGGTCAGCCTTCCATGAACTGCTTGAACCGCATCAGGTCAAGCTCTACCTGCGCTTCCGTCGAGTCCTCGACCTGTGAGCGAGGATGCTGCCGATCACGCTCATGATCTTGCCACGTGAGGATCAGACGCACTTCCGCCTGATCCTGCGGCAGCGGCGAGAACCACACTTCGCCAGTCTGTACCATATCGTCATACGGCAGCGATTTCCAGGCAATCAACAGACCCGGAATATCGAGTGCAAGCTCCGCCAACCCTGTCGTCGCGGAGCCCGTCTCGCCGATGCTTGGGACTTTGATCGTTGCCGTCTGCGTACTCAAGGTGGTGTTCCGGGTGTTCACGGCTTGCGCTGTCTGTCTCCTTGAGAGATCCCGCCACGCCTGGTATAGTCGGACCGCAGGACGATTAACGGTCACGGACTTCATGAGTCGGCGGGTTTCCGTGCGCGTCGTATCAAGCTGCATGACCGTTCTCCGAAGGATGTGTCGGGCCACGGAAATCCGTGCTCGCCCACGTTACCCAAGAGTGGGGGATTTGGATGGCAGGCGCGATTTCCCGCGTGAGCGAACTCTTCCTTATACTTTCGAGAGATGCGTGTCTATTTGCGTGACGCCCGTCACCTGGAGCGGCACGTCGGTCACCGAAGTGCCGCGAATGCCGCCATCGCATCAGGCATGTGTTGTTCAAGCGTGAAATACTCGGGCCAGGGATCGTGGCTGCCGTGAGCGAGCTCAGCCGCTGCATGCACCGAAAAATTTCCTGCGCTCTTGAAGTTGTCGAGCTCGCGCCATCGAACGGGTACGGCGACTGTCGCGCCGGCTCTCGCCCGCGTGGACCACGGCGCAATCGCCGTTGCTCCGCGTTCGTTGCGCAAATAGTCGATGAATAGTTTGCCCTTGCGCCGCGCCTTCGACATCGAGGCGACGAACCTCGCGGGTTCGCGTGCGGCCAGTTCATTCGCAATCTCCCGACAGAACGCTTTCACGGCCGTCCAGTCTGCCCCCGCAACGATCGGTGCGATGACGTGGACTCCCTTGCCGCCGCTGAGCAAGGGAAAGCTGCGCAAGCCCACGTCCTCCAGCAGCGACGCGACGGTCCGTGCGGCGTCGCGCACCTCGTCAAAGCCGAGGGCTTCATCCGGATCAAGATCGAACACCAGCCGCTCGGGATAGTCAATCGCGTCAACGCAAGAACCCCAGATGTGCCACTCGAGCACATTCATCTGAACGCCCGCGATGAGCCCCGCGAGATCGTGCACGGAGAAGTATTGCTCGATATCACCGTCTTTCTCGGTGATCTCGACGCGCGACATGGCCTCGGAAAAACCACCGCTATCATGCTTCTGGAAGAAGCAGGTTTTGGCCCGACCCTGCGGACACCGCAACAGGCTCAGCGGACGATTCGCAATGAATGGCAGCATGCGCTCCGCTACGGCGTCGTAGTATCCCGCCAGATCGGCTTTGGAGACACCTTGTTCCGGATACGCGATGCGCTCGGGGCTCGTGAGTCGCTGGCCAACGCGCGCGGCCGCCGCGATGCCGCGTGACGCGAGGTCTGCACCGTCGAGCGACACCTCGCGCGCTGCTTTGTCATCGCGCAGTCCGATGAACGACGGGTGTCGCAGCCGTCCGTCGGGCGTGCGCTCGGTGAAGGCAACTTCGGCGACCAGCGTGGGGTCGACCCAGCTCGCCGAGCGGGCGATCTCGCGCGGTACGTCGGACAGCGAAGTCTCACTGCGCGCACGGGCGTCGAGTTCACGCTGCATGGAATGCGCTTCGTCAACGGTGAAGCCCGTTCCAACTCGGCCACGATACACGAGTCGGTCTGCCTCCCAGCTGCCAAGGAGCAGCGACGCAAACGTCTCCCTGCGCGACGACGGTGTCCATCCGGCAATCACGAATTCCTGCCGCTGCCCGCACTTCACCTTGAGCCAACTTTTGGTGCGTGTGCCGCGATACTTCGCGCCGGCCTGTTTCGCGATGACACCCTCGTGGCCCTCACGACACACCGCGTCGAACACCTCCTGCCCGTTTCCGAGGACGTGACTCGAAAACCGGATTGACGCGGACTCCGCGATGTCGCCGAGCATCGCTTCAAGCCGATCCTTGCGTTCGATCAACGGGAGCGCGGTGAGGTCCTCGCCGTCGTACTCGAGTAGGTCGAAGGCATAGAAGACGAGCGGCGCGCCGGTCTTGAGTGAACTGGTAAGTGTCGAAAAGTCGGTGCGGCCGCTTTCCACGAGTGCGCAGACCTCGCCATCGATCAGCGCGGTTGACGTCGTGATACGCGAGAACGGCTCGACGAGTGTACCGAACCGGTGTGTCCAGTCGTTCCCATTGCGCGTGTAGAGCCGGACGTCGCGCCCGCTGACTGACGCGATGCACCGATAGCCATCGTACTTCATCTCGAACAACCAGTCCGACCCGGCCGGTACGGTATCCGCAAGCGTGGCCAGTTGTGGCGAGCGAAACGCGGGCAGGGGGCCCGGCATGTCAGCTCGCCTTGCGTCTCGTCGTGGTCTTGCTGCGAGCCGACGTTGAGGCGGCTTTCTTCGCGGGCTTGTTCGTGGACTTGTTCGTGGACTTGTTCGTGGACTTGTTCGTGGACTTGTTCACCGGCGTTGCCGCAGATCGTTTCGCCGTTTCCGGTACCGATTTCGACGCTGCTTTTGTGAGAGGCTTCGTGGCACCTCCCGACGTGCGGCCGCCGCCCTCGAGACTGCGCTTCAACGCCGCCATCAGATCGAGCACCTTCGTTTCTCCGCGCGGCTCAGACGCGTCACTTCCTGCGACACTGACCCGCTTGCCCTTCGACGCGAGTTTCTCGTCGATCAGCTCGCGCAGTGCCGTTTGGTAATTGTCCTTGAACACGCCCGCGTCAAACGGCGCCGTCTTTTTCTTGATGAGCGCGGTGGCTACTTCGAGCATGTCGTCATCGGCCTTGACCGAGGAGATCTTCGAGAAGAAGGGATCAGATTTGCGTATCTCGTCTTCGTAGTGCAACGTTTCGAGCATGATGCCGGTGCCGGTGGGCTTGAGTGCGACCAGGTATTCCTTGCCGCGCAAGGCGAGTTGCCCGAGCCCCACTTTCTCCGACTCGCGCAACGCATCGCGAATCACACGAAACGCATCCTCGGCGAGATCGTCGGACGGTACCACGAAGTACGACTTATCAAAGTAGATCGGGTCGATCTCACACGCGCCGACAAACTGCGTCAGCTCGAGCGTCTTGCGCGTCTCCAGCTTCACCGCGTTGATCTCCGCCTCGGTCAGCAGGACGTAGTCACCCTTCTCGTACTCGAAGCCCTTCATGATCTCGTCGCGATCAACGGGGCCGATGCCGGCCACCACTTTTTCATAGTTGATCGGCTTGCCGGAAGGTTCGTGAATCTGACGGAACGACGGCTTGGCGTTCGATTTCGTGGCGGTGAAGAGCTCCACGGCAATCGAAACGAGTGACAGTCGAAGCTGTCCTTTCCAGATGGGTCGGGTTGGTGGCACGCGTCAACCTTCTCGCCGGTGAGCGGGAGTATCCAATGCGGCGCGCGGGACATCCCCACGAAAATCAGAATCTATGACAAGCGCTTGAGCTGCCTATTGCCCGCAAGGGGTACTCTCGAGCAAGCCTGACTCCCTCCGCTCTGGGCAGCGCAATATCTCTCTTGAGATGACTGTTTTGACGCGTGCCAACACACGACATTCCTCCCCCGCAGCAAGCAGAGCCACACGCTCTATTTTCTACACCGACCTGCCGGAGGCAGCCATGGCGATCGCGACGGTACACGACCTGATGGTGCACGAGCTCAAGGATCTTTACAGCGCCGAAAAGCAGCTCGTGCGGGCGCTTCCGAGAATGGCGAAAAATGCGACGTCGGAGGAGTTACAGCAGGCGTTCACCGACCATCTTGCGCAGACGAAGGAACATGTGGCACGCCTCGAGCAGGCGTTCGAGATTCTCGGCGTCAGTGCCCGCGGCCCGATGTGCAAAGGCATGGAGGGCCTGATTGAGGAGGGCAAGAGCATCATGGAAGAAGACATCGATGCTGATGTGCTCGATGTCGGCCTCATCAGTGCTGCCAAACGTGTCGAGCATTACGAAATCGCCGGCTACGGCGTGGCCTGTGAGCTGGCGCGCAGCATGCAGCACGAGGGCGTGTTGGAGTTGCTCGAGATGACACTTGCGGAGGAAGAGGAAGCCGATGCGCTGTTGGCTTCACTGGCCGAGGAGATGGTGGCGGCCTTGGTCGAGCGTGACGAACAGGAAGAGATGGGTCTTGATGACGAGGAAGCGCCGGCCTCGAAGGCGCCTCGCGCGCGCTAGCCGACGCGCAGTTGCAACACCGCGTGGTGCGCCGATGACGGAACGCGGCACACCACCGCCTTGCCTTGCACCGTCCTTTCCAAGCCGCGCTCGCTCTTGGCGCGCGACACGATGTCGTAGCGATGCCACTGCGCAGCAGCGGTGCACCCGACTTCGATATCAGCCCGCGCGCCAAGTGACACCTCGAGCGCCATCACACTCTGCGGTGGCAATACCGCCGCGGACCAATCGGCCGCAAACGTGAGTGCACCGTCGGCGAATACGGTGATCGTGAGCGACAGGTCGTCGCCGAGGCAATCGAGTGACACGTGATCGGCCGTATGCGCTCGCACCACGACGGCCAGATCCGAGTTCGTCCATGATCGTAGCGGGCTGTAGTCCGCCAACTCGTACTGTTCCGGCGTCACGTCATCCGCAATGACACGCAGCTGCAGCAACGAGCGCACATCAAGGTCCGCCGGCGGCAGCGATGCGAGTGTATGCGCGTGTTCGAGATCGTGAATTGAGGGTGCGCCCTTCGTGGCGGCCTCAATCGAATCCTGCCGAGCGTCCGCCGGACTCGGCGTCGCTGAAGTCAGCGTCGCCGCATGCGCGGCCACCGCGTCGACATGATACGCCTCGACGCGCCGGGTAAGCACGTCGGCCGCGTTCTCTGCGCGGTCCAGTAGCAACCACGTGTCGATCGCCGCCCCCCGATGCGGCGCAAGTACCACGGAGACGTGCTCCCCGTGCACCCACAACTCGTCGTATCCATCCGCATCGATGTCCCGACGCTCCACCGCCAGCGGCTGGCCATAACGCAGGAGCGCCTCGGCGCGCGCGAGGTGATGCCAATTCGATTCACGAAGCCAGGGCAGATACAAACCGCCAAACACACCGTGCCACAATGGATCATTACTTTGCGCCATGCCGATCGCGCGACGCGCCTCGCGGGGATTTCCGCGTGCCCGGCAAAGCGACGATACCGCCAGCATGTGTTTGTGCAACCGGTTCGCTTCCGGATACTTCACGAGAAAGTGCTTCCAGTGCGCACCGCGAATGAAGATGCCGTCGGGTCCATCAACTCGCGCATCGCCAAGTGCGCTGCGCATGTCGGCGCGCAGTGTAGCCAGCCGTTCGCTCGCGTCACGGGGCAGCGACCACTCTTCCATCTCGCGGTACGAGCCCGTGGGCAGGTACGTGAGTCCGCCGCGCGCCGAAGTCGCCAGCGCCTGCGCTCCCGTCACGAGTCTGATCTCGCCCGCGTCTTGCAGCGCGAGCAGTGCATCGAGAAATTCATCGAGCCAGCCACTGCCGAACACCCACGCATGCGTGCCGGGCCAGCCGCCGAACTTCTCCGCGTCATCCGCGAAAATGGCCAGCCGTTCTCCGGCGGAGCGTCGCGCGCGCAACGCGGCCACAATCTCGCTCACCGGCTTGAAGGGAATCAAATAGCGCAGCCGTTCATCAATCGGCAGCAGGTCAAGATGACAGCCGTCGTGCTCGGTGCGAAACACCGCGCCGAGCGTGCTGGGCGCATGTCCTGCGGCCAGGAGCGGCCGATCATCCACGAGCGCATAGCGAACACCGGCGTCCGCGAGGTCGCGCGCCAGATCGGCTTCCCACACGCGTTCGGTGAGCCACAGCCCCGGTCCCGCAGTGCCAAAGCGTGCGTGCAGTGTCTCGGTGAGCCATCCGATCTGTTCAAGCCGATCGGCGCGCGGCAATGTTGCGAGGATCGGTTCGTAGTAACCCGCCAACAAGAACTCCACGCGGCCGTCGGCCGCGAGGCGACCCAGGTCATCAAGCAACCGCCCATCGTGCTGCGCGCACCAATCGAGCAACGGTCCGGAGATGTGTACGATCGCCGGCCACGATGGACGCGCACCAATCGCGGCGATGAGCGGACGATAGACGTCGCGCACGTGCTGCTCGAACACCTCGCCGAAATTGCCGACGGGCTGATGCAAATGCAGCGCGAAATAGAAATCGAGGGGGGCAGGGGCGGACAGCACCGGGACCGGAGTTGAGGCAGTCACGCGTGCTACCGCGGCTGAAACGAAGTGAACGGCGCGTCCGGAAACGGCGTCAGGGCGCGCGACTTGAGCAATGCCCGCGCCGCAAGCTCCGGAAAGTCGCGCACGTCGTACAGTGACGGCATGTCGAGCCGTCCGCGTACACTGGCGCGCAACGAAATGCGCGGCGCACCGTTATCGGCGCTCGTGAGCGCCACCGCCTGAAAGTCGCTCCGGCGTCCGGTACGCCGATGCTGCAGCGAGATTTCAAACGGTTCGCGCACATTGCCGGCGGCGTCGCAGTGCACGTCGTACGCGCCAAGCTGCGGTGGCACACCGAGCGTCTGCGTGAGTAGTCCGTCTGCCAGGAGTGCCGCCGCCGCGGCCGCGGCGCGCGCGTCAACGCTGCGGTGCGGCAGCGCGCCGCGTACGAAGATATCAGCGGCCGTCCCCGCGCGAGGATCATTGCTGCGCGCCGCCGACAGCCGTTCCACCAAGCCCGGCTCAAGACGGGACGCGCGACCGCTCAGTTCGAGTACGCGCGCGGCGTAGCGCAGGACCTGTCGCGCTTCAATGCGCGCGACATCGTCGAAAAACCAGGCGCACGAGGTGAAGAGGCGAAGCACCGCACGCTGGAGTTCCAGCAGCTCCTGCGCGCGCTGGACGGCGGACGTATCGTCACGACGATCCGCGCGCATGTGCGACCGGACAAACGCGTGCAGGGGGGCGCCGTCGAGGGCCACCACCTGACCATACGCATCGCGCACACTCCACGGGTCAGCGTCGAACAACGCGCCGGCTTCGTTCGAATAGATCGCGTGCGCTTCGCCGGCCAGCCACGTCAGTGCGCGGCGAAGCGGTCCACGCCACTGCTGCGAGGTGCCCGCACCGGGATCAAGCTTGCAGCCGCAGTCGCTGCGCCATCGCTCCACACCGTGCGCGCAACTCCACGCGCTCGGCGATACGAGGAGCGCGTCGGCCTCCGGCGGGAACTCGGCCAGCATCGACGAGAAGTTGTGCATGCGCGCATCGGGGCGCGCCGCAATGCGTGCGATCGCTCGCGCCAATGTGACATCGCCGCCGCTGTGATGATGACCAAACGTTTCACCGTCGGTGGCCAGGACGGTGAGACGAACCGACGAGGTGTCATCGTCCGGTGCGAGTCGCGTCGCCAGTCTGACCGGATCACGCAGCAGTCCACCGAACGCGACTTCCCCGGACAAGCCACCATCGTACGTGAAAATCGCAATCTCGCCGCCCTGACTGCCTCGCCAGCGCAGCGGCCGCCCGGTGGGATCGGGATTGCGCACCTGATACGGAGCGAGCACAGTGTAGCGAATGCCCGCGTCGATGAGCACCTCGAGCGTCTCCTCGTCCACCGCGGTTTCGGGCAGCCAGAATCCTTCCGGTGCGCGGCCGAACCGACGCGTGAAATCATCGATACCCCAGCGCACCTCAGTGACTTTGTCACGACGCGAGGCGAGTGGCAGAATCACGTGGTGATACGGCGCGGCAATGGCGTTGCCATGCCCGCCGAGTCGCTCCGCGCTGGCCCGATCACCGGCGAGCATGGCGGTGTAGGTGTCGGGCGCGTTGTGTTCCAGCCACTCACACAACGTCGCGCCAACATCGAAGGTCGCCCAGGCATAAACGTTCACGATACGCGCGAGCCCACCGGGTGCGTCCGGCGCCGGCGGCGGGCCCAACTCGCGCGACAGTGCGGCGAGTGCCTGCGATCGTGCGTCGCCGCCCAATGCCGCGAGCGCTCCGTCCGACAACTCTTCATCGCTTCGCCGAGGCGCCACGCGCACCTCGGTTGCGGCGAGGCGCGCGTAACACTCGCGATCGATACGCGCGTTCCAGTCGTGATCGGGAGCCGCCGATGGCTCGACATCCACCAGTTCGAGCCAGGGATCCTCTCGCGGCGGCTGATAACAATGCGCGTGCACGATCACGGAGCGCACCACGGAATCCAGTGCGTCCAACACCGGCGCCGTCAGCTCCGACTCTGCGCAACGCGATGCGCGCGTTCGTACGCGCGGGCGTATCGTTCCGCCGAGCGTTCCCATCCGAAATCGCGCCCCATGGCCACGTGCATGCGCTGCGCCCATCCCTGTTGATCGCTGAAGCGGGCGAGTGCGCGTGAAATGGCATGGTCAAACGCGCCCGACGTGAACGGATCGAACAGAAAGCCCGTTACATCGTCTTCCACCGTGTCGGCAATGCCGCCAACCCGTCGACCGACCGGAAGCGCTCCGTAGCGCTGGGCGCGCATCTGCGTGAGCCCGCACGGTTCGTATTGCGATGGCATGAGGAACATGTCCGCGCCTGCCATGAGACGATGTTCCAGGCGATCGGTAAAGTGCGTTTGTACGCCAACGTGACGCGGGCGCGCCTCGGCGAGTTGCGTGAGTGCCCGTTCATAGCGCCGCTCACCCTGTCCCAGAAAGACGAACTGTGCGTCCATGTTCCAGACGAGATGCGAGTTGAGAATGAGATCGAGCCCCTTCTGCGTCACCATGCGCCCGGTCATGCCGAAGAGCGGCGTGCGACGACGCTGCGGCAACCCGAACGAGCGCTGCAACGCCGCCTTGCAGCGGGCCTTGGCGCTGGTGTCTTCACGCGTGTAGTTGGCCGTGATCTGGTCGTCGCGCGCCGGGTCCCACTCGAGTTGATCGATGCCGTTGGTGATACCCAGGAACCGATCGCCCAACCCCTCGAAGGTGGTGTGCAGCCCGAAGCCACCGTCGGGCGTGCGCAACTCGCGGGCGTGCCCGGGGCTCACGGTGACCACCACGTCGGCGAAGGCGAGGCCGGTCTTGAGATAGTTCACACGTCCATACCACTCCGCCATGCGCCAGTTATACACCTCGGACGGAATGCCACAGTCGTCGAGCACGCTCTCAGGAAAGTGCCCCTGATAACCAGCGTTGTGCACCGACAGCACCGACGGCGTATTCGCGAAGCGTTCCCGTAGTTCTCCGTAGGTGCGCATGTACATGAGCGCCAGTGAGGTGTGCCAATCGTGCGCGTGCACGAGCACGGGTCCCGCGATCAGTCGCGAGATACCATCGAGCACGGCGCGGGAGAACACCGCGTAGCGCCGCGCGTTGTCGGCGTAGTCCTGGCCGTTCTCGCCGTAAAGGCCGCTGCGATTGAAGTACGTCGGGGCATCGACGAACACCACGCGAGGTCCGGGCTCGGCATTCACTTCGCGGAAAAACCGTACTTCGACGGAGCGAAAGCCGAGCTCGACACGAATCGGGCGACCAAGCGGCGCCAGATCCGGTGCGTGATCTCGCACCGTGCGATAGAGCGGCACGAACACCACCACCGCCGACCCCGCACGTGACTGGAAAGTCGCCAGTCCACGTACCGCCTCGGCCAGCCCTCCGGTACGCGCGTACGGCGCATACTCGGACGTGAGATGCACAATCGTTGGCGATCCATCGGGCGAAGCCGAGACGGCCGGAATCGACATGGATGGAGTAGGCAGCGCGGTGCTCGGCATGTGATCGATGATCAGGAGACCGGCGGATCATCCTGGAGGGCGTCCCCCAGAATCGATGGTGCGTAGTACGCGCGAACATACTGCTCCACCATGCGCCGGCCGGTAAACTGCGTCCCGGCCACACGCATGGCGTTCTTCATGGTCGCCAGCCACTTGAGCGGCAGATCGTTCTCGTCGCGCTCGTAGAAGTTAGGCACGATCTGCGTTTCCAACAGCTCGTACAGGCGATTCGCCGTCCGGTTGCCGATGTCATCGTCAACCTCGGGCTCGATCGACCAGCCGTTGGTGCCATCAAAACCTTCTTCCCACCACCCGTCAACCGTGGAGAGTTGCGGGACGCCGTTGAGGGCAGCCTTCATACCGCTTGTGCCAGAGGCTTCAAGTGGCACGCGTGGGAGATTGAGCCACAGGTCCACACCCTGCACGAGCAAATGCGCGAGGTGCATGCCATAGTCTTCAATAAAAACAATGCGCCCCTCGAACTGCGGATCGCGCGTGAACTGATACACTTCCTGCAGCACCTGCTTGCCGGGATTATCGGCCGGGTGCGCCTTGCCGGAAAAGACGAACTGCACGGGGCGCGCACTGTCGGTGACCAGCGTGCGCAGGCGCTCCACATCGCGGAACAACAGGTTCGCACGCTTGTACGTGGCAAACCGGCGCGCGAAGCCGATCGTGAGCGCGTGCGGGTCGAGCAACGTGCCGGCACCCACGAGCTGCGGCGCTTGCATCGTTCGTCCGGCGAACTGACGGCGCGCTTCTTCGCGCACCATGCGCATCAGCACATGCTTGAGGCGCAAATGCGTGCCCCACAACTGGTCGTCGTCGAGGGTGAGCACACGATTCCACAACTCCGGATCACGGTCGCGGCCCCATGTCGTGCCGAGGTGCTCGTCGAGCAACTGCATGATCGGATTGGCCATCCAGGTGGCGAGATGTACGCCGTTCGTGACGTGTCCAACCGGCACCTGTTCAGCCGGTCGATCGCCCCAGAGCGGCGCACAGAGTGCGCGCGAGACGGCACCGTGGCGTTCCGACACGCCGTTCACGCGACGCGACAAACGAATGCACGCCGCGGTCATGTGAAAGACCTGTCGCCCGGAAGTGGGATGATAGCCGAGCTGCAACACACGTGATGCGTCAACGCCCATCTCTTCCCACACCGGGCCGGCGCACTCCTTCACCTGCTCAATCGGAAAATGATCGTGCCCGGCCGGCACCGGCGTGTGCGTCGTGAACACGCTCGCCGCGCGCACCTGCCGAACAGCGTCGTCAAATCCAGTGCCCTGCTCGCACAACGCGCGCACGCGCTCAAGCAGCATGAACGCGGCATGACCTTCGTTGGCGTGCCAAGCCACCGGCGCGATGCCGAGGGCACGCAATACGCGGACACCGCCCACACCCAACAGCCATTCCTGACGAAGACGCAGTGCCGGTCCGCCCGCGTACAACTTGGAGAGCAGCGGTCGGTCGTCGATGTGGTTCTCTTCGAGATCGGAGTCGAGCAGATACACCGGCACGCGTCCCACCATCATGCGCCACACACGAATGTGCACATCACGGCCGAACGTGCGCACCGTGGTGAGATGGCGCTGTCCGTTGATGCCGGGCACGGGCTGAATGGGCACGCTGCTCAGGTCGAACGTGTCCGGCGTATCTTCCTGCCAGCCATCGGGGCGCACGCGCTGATCGAAATACCCGTCGCGATAGAAGATGCCGACACCCACCAGGGGCACACCAAGATCCGACGCGCTCTTGCAGTGGTCACCGGCCAGCACGCCAAGGCCGCCGGAATAAATCGGTACGGAGTTGTGGAATCCGAACTCCGCGCAGAAATACGCGATCGACTGTCCGCGCAGTTCGGGATAGGTCTGCGCGTACCACGTGTGTTCGTCGCTGTGCTCAGCGGCCAGCCAACGCATCACCCGATCGTATTTGGCGCAGAAGTCGGCGTTGTCTGCCAGCGCTGCCAGTCGTTCCGCGGACACCTGCTGGAGCAGCTCGATCGGGTTGTGGCGCAGCTTCTGCCAACGTGTCTCGTCGATCTGGCGAAAGAGATTGCGCGCGTCACGATTCCAGCTCCACGCGATGTTGTTCGCGAGAGCCGTGAGGCCATTGAGACGCGGGGGAAGCGGGTGCGGTGCGGATTCGACCGGCAGAACGGGCGATACGACTATAGTCACGGATGTGGGGACAGTGCTTCTTGGCAAACGATCGCGCGGCCAGCCGGCCGCCCGATGCGAACAGACGTTTCAAAGGTACCTTTTGGCACGGTGGAGTGGACAGGTGCCAGCCTCCCGCGGTATCCTCCCGCGCACATGGCTACCTCCCGACGCTCCCGTTCCCGCCCACCCGTGGTCCACAAGTTCGGCGGCGCCTCGCTCGCTGACGCGGCCGCTGTGCGACATGCCATCTCGATTCTCGCCGAACAGCCCCCCGGCCCGGCTGTCGTGGTGGTGTCGGCGATGGCTGGCGTCACCGACGCCCTGCTACAGCTGGGGCAGCAGGCGCTGGCCGCTGGGCAGGACCAGAAGGCATTAGCGGCCATGGCGGCCGCTGTCGGTGCCCTCAGGTCTCGGCATGAGCAGGTTGCCCAGGCCGTGGTGCCCAAGGGCGCGCTGCGCCAACGCGTCGTCGAGGATGTCGCCCGGGCGCATGACGAGATCTCGCGCCTCCTCGATGGCGTCGCGTCGCTACGCGAACTCACGCCGCGCACGCGCGATTTTCTCGTCTCGCGTGGGGAGCAACTCAGCGCGATGCTGCTGGCCGCGGGACTGGAGGCAGAGGGCGTGTCGGCCCGCTATATCGACGCCACGACCCTCATTGTCACCGACGGCGTGCACGGCAACGGCTTCCCCGATCTGCCGCGTACCGAGCGCACCGCCAAAGGCGTACTGGCGCCACTATTGCGCCAGGGCGTGCTGCCGGTGGTCCCGGGGTTCATCGGCGCCTCGCCCGACGGCACCGTCACAACGCTTGGTCGCGGCGGCTCGGATCTCACCGCTACCGTGCTCGCGCGCGCCATCAAGGCCTCGGCCGTCAACCTCTGGAAGGACGTGCCTGGTCTGCTCACCACCGACCCGCGCACCGTGCCCGAGGCGCGGGTGATTCCGCAGCTCAACGTGCGTGAAGCCGCTGAACTCGCATACTACGGCGCGAAGGTGCTGCACCCGCGCGCCCTCATTCCGCTCGCGCGCACCGCGATTCCGGTGCAGGTGCGGCCCTTCGCCGAGCCGTCGGCCGTGGGCACGGAAATCTCCGGCCGTCGCACGCTGCAGCGCTATCCGGTAAAGGCGCTGTCGATGGTGCGCGCACAGGCACTTGTCACGGTCACCGGCAGCGGCATGCTGGGTGTGCCGGGTATCGCGGCCCGCACGTTCGCGGCGCTGCATCGGACCGGTGTGTCCGTGTCGTTCATTACACAGGCTTCGTCGGAGCACGCGATTTCGTTGTGCATTCCGGCCGAATCGGCCGATGCCGCCCGTGCGTCGCTCGACGCGGAGTTTGCTGCTGAGCGCACGCGGCGCGAGATCGAACGCATTGAAGTGCGCGCCAACGTCGCGATGGTTGCCGTGGTGGGTCTGGGCATGGCCGGTTCGCGCGGACTGGCGGCGCGTATGTTTACCGCGCTCGGGGCGGCTGGCATCAATATCGTGGCGATTGCACAGGGCTCGTCGGAACTCAACATCACGGTGGTAATTGACGACGAGGACGCGCCGAGTGCGGTGCGGGCCGTACACGCCGAGTTTCAGCTGGACAAGATCGGTGGCGGAGCGGCGGCGATTACGAAACACGTGGATGTAGTGCTGTTCGGTTTTGGACAGATCGCGCGTGAGTTTACGCGCATGTTGTCGCGCGGCAAGGCGAAGGCGGCGGTGCGTGTCGTGGCGGTGTGTGATCGCAGCGGGATGGTGTTCGACGCTGCGGGTTTCAGTAACAAACGCCTGGCGGCACTGGCCGCGCACAAGCAGGGCGGCGCAGCGCTGGCCGACGCGGAAGGCGGACAGCCGCTCACTGGCACCGCCGCGGTACGCGCGATTGCGAAACACGCGTTGTCGCATCCGGTACTTGTCGATGTGACCGCCGACGATACGCTGCCCGCGATCACCACCGCGATCGAACTCGGCTTTGATATCGTGCTGGCGAACAAACGTCCGCTCAGCGCGTCGCGCGCGGCGGTGGACGCGCTGCACGCACTCGCGAAGGTGAAGGGGCGGCGCGTGTTGTTCGAAACCACCGTTGGCGCCGGATTGCCCGTGATGGATTCGTACGCCAAGCTCGTCGACGCCGGTGATCGTGTGCTGCGCATTGAGGGGTGTACGTCGGGGACGCTTGGGTTTCTGCTCACGGAAATAGGGAAGGGGCGCGCGTTCAGCGACGCGGTGCGGCGCGCCATGGCGAAGGGCTATACCGAACCCGATCCGCGCGACGATCTCTCGGGCATGGATGTGGCGCGCAAGGCGCTGATTCTCGCGCGCATGCTCGGGTACAAGGGTGAGTTGGCCGATGTGAAGGTGGAGTCGCTCGTGCCGGCGTCGGCGCGCGCGCTCTCACGCGATGCGTTTGTGGCGACGCTCGAAACCCTCGATGATGAGTGGCGCGCCCGGCAAGCGGCTGCGACGGAGGCAAACGCCGTGCTGCGGTACGTGCTCGAAGTCACGGCGCGCAAAGTCACGGTGGGGCTGCGTGCGGTAGACCTCTCGCATCCGTTGGCCGGCCTGCGTGGCACCGACAATCAGGTGGTGTTCACGACACCGCGCTACAAGGAAAATCCACTCGCGATTACCGGACCTGGTGCGGGACCGGCGGTCACCGCGGCGGGCGTGCTCAATGATGTGCTCAAGCTGGCGGGCGCGTGATGACGGACCCCACGCCGCACCCTACGCCGCACCCCACATCGAAACCCACGCCGCATCACACCGAACTCCCCACCGCCGTCGAAGCGTTTTCGCCCGGCAGCATTGGCAACCTCGGCCCCGGCCTCGACGTGCTCGGCTGCGCCGTGACCGGCGCCGGTGACCGCGTCATCGCCCGGTGGACCGAAGGCACGCAGATCGTGCTCGAAGATGCCGGCCATCCGGATCTGCCAACCGATCCGGCCAAACACGCGTGTGCGATTGCCGCGCAGGCGGTGCTCCGCGCGTGTGGCGCTCAACAACTCGGACTCGCCCTGCGTGTTCACAAGGGTTTGCCCCTGAGTGCAGGGCAGGGCGGGAGTGCGGCGAGCGCCGTCGCGGCGGCCGTGGCCGTGCACGCGCTGCTCGGTGAACCGCTCGACGATATGACCCTGCTTGCTTGCTGCCTCGAAGCGGAGAGTGCGGTGGCCGGCCGCCATCTCGACAACCTCGCGCCGTCGCTGCTCGGGGGTGTGATCACCATCCTCGGCACTGATCCACCCGACGTCGCGCGTGTGCCGGTACACACCGCGCCGTGGTTCGCGCTGGCCTATCCGCACATCACCGTGCGCACCGCCGACGCACGCGCCGTGCTGCCGCAGTTTCTGCCGCGTGCCACGCTGGTCTCGCAGTTGGCCAGCGTGTCTGCGCTCGTCACCGCGCTCGCCATCGGTGACCTTGCGTTGTTCGGTCGCGCACTCGTTGACCACGTGGCCGAACCGGCGCGCGCACCGCGTGTGCCGGGTTTTGCGACTGCGCTGGTCGCAGCCCGCGACGCCGGTGCGGTGGGTGGTTCGTTCTCAGGTAGCGGACCCACCACGTTTGCCGCCTGTGCTACAGAGGCGATCGCGACACGCGCAGCGGCCGCCATGCGCGCCGCGTATGAAGACACCGGCGCGACATGCGATACGCGCGTCGTCACCATTGACACCGAGGGCGCGCGATGGCACGCGCTATGAACCCCCATTGCGCGCGGAGACACGCGTGAGCGAGACCAATGCCACTTCCGTGGTACTGCTACCGGCTGGGTCGCCGTCGGATCAGTACTGCGGCGCCTGCGACTCCACATGGTCCGAAACGCACGCGTCCCCGCAGTGTGCGGCGTGCGGCGGGCTGCTCGTGATTCGCCATGCGGCACCGCACGATTCGCGAGGTACTCCGCTCAACGGGGAGGCGCTGCGCTACAGTTTCGCGCAACACTGCTGCGCGCGTCCACTCGGCCACGCGTCGGGCGTATGGCGCTTTGAATCGATGGTGATGCCGAGTGCGGGTAGCACGATTGTCAGCTGGCCTGAAGGCAACACGGCGCTGGTGCAGCGTAAGAGCATCGCAGAATACGTGGGGATCGAGGCGCTCTGGTGCAAGCACGAAGGCATGAATCCCACCGGTTCGTTCAAGGACCGCGGCATGACGGTTGGCACCACGCAAGCCGTGCGCGTGGGCGCGACGGCGGTGGCCTGTGCCAGCACCGGCAATACCTCCGCCTCGCTGGCCGCGTACGCCGCGCAAGCCGGACTGCCCGCGTTGGTGTTCGTGCCGGCGGGGCAAGTGGCATTGGGCAAACTCACGCAGACGCTCGCGTACGGCGCGCGTACGCTCCTTGTGCGCGGCGACTTCGACGACTGCCTGCGTCTGGTTCAGGAAAGCGCGCGCGAACTCGGGATTTATCTGCTCAACTCCATCAATCCGTGGCGCCTCGAGGGACAAAAAACGATTGTGCTCGAGATGCTGCAACAGTTCGGCTGGGATCCGCCGGAGTGGATTGTATTACCCGCCGGCAACCTCGGGAACACGGCCGCCTTCGGCAAAGCACTGCGCGAAGCGCACGCGCTTGGACTCATCACGCGTGTGCCGCGTCTTGCGGCCGTGCAGGCGGCGGGCGCGGCGCCGTTTGCTCAGAGTTTTGCCGATCACTTCCGGACGCGTCATCGCGTGCAAGCGGAAACCCTCGCCACGGCGATTCGCATCGGAGATCCTGCGTCACACGATCGTGCGGTGCAGTCGATCGCGTTCACGCAGGGGTGTGTGCTATCCGTGACCGACTCCGAGATTGTCGCGGCGAAGCGGGTGATCGATGCCGCCGGTGTCGGCTGCGAACCGGCGAGTGCGGCCAGCATTGCCGGCGCCCGCGCCATGGTGCGCGATGGCATCATCAAACCGGGCGATCGGGTGGTCGCGGTGCTCACGGGGCACGTGCTCAAGGACCCCGGCATCCTGGTGCGCATGCATCAGGACGCCGAGTTTCTCGAAGCACCCGCCAATACACCCGTCGAAATCGACGCTACCGTCTCGGCCGTCGCGGCTGTCCTCAACGCGGACGCCGGCCGGTTCCCTCACGCCTTGTTGCCCTGATGCTACCTCCCGGACGTCGAACATTGGTCACCGGTGCCAGCCGCCCGTACGGCGTGGCGATGGTACGCGCCTGTCTTGAACGCGGCGACCGCGTGATCGCGGCGTCCCGCAATCCGGCGCGGGTGCCGGTGCTCGTCGATCTTCGCGCCGAGTTTGGCGGCCTCGATCTGATCGCCCTAGACCCGGCCGATGCCGCCTCAGTGGCCGACGCCGTGCCCATGCTCGAGGGCATTGTGCCGAGCATCGACCTGCTCGTGCTCGCCCCGCCGGAACCCGGCGTCCACGAAAAACTCGCCGATGTGGAGCGGGACACACAGTTCGCTACGGTGTCGGGGACGGGCCTTGTCGAGCACTATCGGCGAACGGCGGTCGCGCCGGTGTTGCTGGTGCGCACGCTCTTGCCACTGCTCGCGCAGGAGCGTGGCGCCCGAGTACTGTTCGTCAGTTCCTGGCTCGGTTCGATGGCCGGCAAGGTGCAGGGCGGTGACTACGCGGTATGTGCCAGCGCGGCCGGGCTGCACATGCTCGTGCGTGCGTTGTCGCACGATGTAGCCGATCACTGCCTCACCTGCGTGATCGGTAATCCCGGTTGGTACGCGACGTCGCCCGCCGACCCCGCCTTTCGCATCCCGATCGCCGATTCGGTGGCCGGGTTGCTGGCAGTCACCGATGGAGTGGCGGCGTCGCAGAGTGGCGGTTTCTTTGACTATACGGGTGTGGAGCGAGCATGGTGAAGGTCTATAATTTTGGGAACGTGGCACGCACGACGGCGGCGGTCGCGGCGATCGCGATGCTGTACGCCACCAGCGTTTCCGCGCAGCGGCCGTTGGCAGCGAGCACAGATACCGCCGTGAAGCCGTCGGTGTTGCCGGCCAATGCGCTGTACGTGCCGCATCGCGTCGCGCGCGGCAAATCGTTCACCGATTTCGAAGGCATGTTGCAGCAGCTCTCGCGCGCCGATGCGGTGTTTCTCGGCGAGCAGCACGATGATCGGGGCACGCACGCGCTGCAGTTGGCGGTGCTCGAGGGGCTGGCGCGGCGCGAGGTGAAGGTGGTGCTCGCACTCGAGATGTTCGAACGCGATGTGCAGCCTGTGCTCGATGCGTACCTCGCGGGCACGATGCCCGAGAGCGCGTTTCTGGCGCAGTCGCGTCCGTGGCCAAACTATGGTCCCGACTACCGACCGATGGTGGAGTTCGCGAAGTCGAAGGGCTGGCCGGTGATCGCCTCGAACGTGCCGCGGAACATCGCCTCACTCGTCTCGCGTGGCGGGCTGACTGCGCTCGACACCCTCGGCGCTGATCGCGCTGCGTGGGTGGCCGCGGAACGCCGCTGCGCCCCGGGCGACACGTACGCGAAGAAGTTCACCAAGACCATGGAAGACATGGGCGGGCATGGAAGCGCCGCGATGCCGCCGGCGATGATTGGCCGCTTTTATGAAGCCCAGTGCGTGAAGGACGAGACGATGGCTGAAAGCATCACGCGTGCGTTCAACGCACACCCTGACGCGCTCGTGGTGCACGTGGCGGGAGGCTTCCATGTGGAAGAAGGGCTCGGCACCGTGGAACGCGTCGTGCGGCGCGTGAAGGCGGGCGAGGTGTCCCGCAAGGTGTCGGCGTTTCCGGTGGTGATGTTCGTGCCCACGGCCGATCTGGACAGCGCCAAGGCGGGGGCCGACCGGCACCTCGGAAGCTACATAGTGTACCCGATCAAATAGCGCACCCCGCGAGCGATTCGATCAGTCGTCATTCAGATCCTCCCTCCAATCGGATGCGGCGGTAGAAGTAGCACACTCCCCAAATCGTCAATGCGATCACACTCACCATTCTGTGGCGGTGCCAACAGCGCACCCGCCGTCGCGCGAACCCCGCGCCTGACTCAGGCCATTGCACTTGCGGTGTGTCTCGCGCTTGTGCCGGTCTCGGCGCACGCGCAGCAGAGACCATCCGCTGATTCGCTTGGCCAACAGTTATTAAAGCGCCTCACGGCCCTCGCGCACGACTCCATGGAAGGGCGCGGCGCCGGAACACCCGGAGGCGCTCGGGGCCGAGCCTACATTGAGCGCGAACTTCGATCACTCGGCGTTGCGCCGATTGGCGTGTCCTATCAGGTGCCCGTGCGCGTCCGTGCTCGTCCCGGTTCCGACACTCTCGGCGCCAATGTCGTGGCGC
Organism: Gemmatimonadales bacterium; assembly: GCA_038224035.1. Classification (GTDB taxonomy): domain Bacteria; phylum Gemmatimonadota; class Gemmatimonadetes; order Gemmatimonadales; family Gemmatimonadaceae; genus JAABRT01. The sequence continues at coordinate 4,190 of JBBRFQ010000016.1, read as the reverse complement.
GCGTGCCGGGCCGACTCGGCTCGGGTCCCGTCATCGTGCTGTCGGCCCACCACGATCATCTCGGCGTGCGCGGAGACTCCATCTATAATGGCGCCGACGACGACGCCTCCGGCTCGGTCGCCCTCCTTTCACTCGCCGAGGCGTTCAAGCGCCAGCCACTCGACCACGATGTGATCTTTGCCTGGTTCGAAGCGGAAGAGAGTGGCATGCTTGGCTCGCGTGCGTTCGTCGAGAAGCCGCCCGTGCCAGTCGAGCAGATCGCCGTGAATGTGAACCTCGATATGGTCTCGCGGCACGAAGGTGGGGCCACGCTCTGGGTGGCCGGTACGAGCCACTATCCGTTCCTGCTGCCCATCGCCGAGTCGGCGGTGGCCCAGGCCTCGGTGCGCGTGCGTTTCGGGCACGACACGCCCGGGCTTGCGCCCAGCGACAACTGGACGTCGGCGTCCGATCACGCGTCGTTCCACCGCGCGAAGATCCCGTTTCTTTATCTTGGCGTCGAAGATCATCCCGACTACCACAAGCCCGGAGATGATGCCAGCAAGGTGGATCCCAAGTTCTTCGCCTCGACGGTGTCTTTTGCCGAGGAGCTCGTGCGAGCGCTCGACGCGACGCTGGGCGAGGTGCACAAAGCCCGCGTCTCGGCGCCCTGAGCATTTTGCTGGTGAGCATTTTGCTGGTGAGCATTTTGCTGGTGAGCATTTTGCTGGACGGCTAGGGTCGCAACGACGGACGGCCGCTGCGGGAACTCCGCAGCGGCCGTCTTGTCCTGAGCCGGCTCGTGGCGATCGCCAGAACCGGTATCCCCGTATCAACGGGCGATGATCACGCGATCACTTGCCCCGTACGAGCCGGCTAAGGGACTTGGTCTGGACAATGGATCACCTCCTGTGTTTCGGGTTGGACATCGGGCGGGAAAGGCGCGTCAGACAGCGACCGCTTCTCGGTGTGTGACAGCCTTAAATGCACGGTACATGGTGGTACGAGTTCGGGCAAGAGCCGATTTGTGATGCGACGACACAGACTGCGTCATTTTTTGGAGTTTACGAGCCAACGCTGCACATTCCGATGACGTTTAGTCAGTGTTCGCCTTCCTTCCTGCACTTTGCCGGACTCCCGCCCATGACCACTACGTTCTTGCGCCCCACCGCCGTCGCGGCGTTGGCGCTCCTCGCCCCCGTCATGCTGGCCGCGCAGGCGCCCAGCACGCCGCACCCCATGGAACTGCGCGACTGGTACCGCGTGCACACCGTCTCGCAGCCTGCCATGTCACCCGATGGCAAGCTGGCGGCCTTCACGGTGACCACCGCGCGCGAATCGGAAAACAAGCGTCATCAGGAAGTGTGGGTGGTGCCCACCGCCGGCGGCGAACCGATGCGCTACACCTCGCCGAGTACGGAGAGTTCGAACCCGCGCTTCACGCCTGATGGCAAGTACCTGCAGTTCAACAGCACGCGCCCCGGCGGCCGCGGCAACACGTGGGTGCTGCGCATGGACGCGCCGGGCGGCGAGGCCTCGCAACTCGAGAACATTCCGTCGGGTTCGATGCCGGCGAACGGAGCGTTCGCGATCTTTTCCGAACCGGCCACGCGCGACTCGGCGGTGCCGCGCGCCAACGATCCGTACGCGCGCATGCAGGCGCCGGCGCGTCCGCCAATGACCTCGATCACACGCCCCACCGATCCGGCGCGCTTCGACGGCCGTCAGTATGTCGAAATGCCGATCAAGTCGAACGGGGTCGGTTATGTCGCGAACCCGCGTGAAGCGCGCGTGATCCGGCCCGCGCAGTTGTGGCGTCAGAACGTGGGCGACACGGCGCGCACGATGCTCACGAATATGGCGTATTCGCATCGCAGTCCGGTGGTGTCGCCCGATGGGACGATGATCGCCTTCGTAGCCGATGCGTCGCTGCGTCCGGATTCGGTGACAACGGCCGAGCAGGACTCCATTCGCAAACTCCCGTACGATCGCGCGCGCGATGAAGAGGTGCGCAACGACGCGGACATTTACGTGATGCCGGTGGCTGGTGGCACACCGCGCAAAGTTGCTGCGTGGGCGGGTGGGGAGTCGTCACTGACGTGGTCGCCGAACGGAAGACAGCTGGCGTTTGTGGGGCGGGCCGGTCGCGTCACCTCGGCGCGTTTGTTCGTGGTGAATGCGGCGGGTGGCACGCCGCTGAATGCGATTGGCAACTTTCAGTACGAGCCGGAGAGCATGGAATGGCTTCCCAATGGCACGCTGCAGTTTGTCGCGTCCAAGGGTGGCAGCACGTCGGTGTACAACGTGGATCTCACGGGCAAGACCGCGCCGCGTGAAGTCGTGACCGGACGCCGGCGCATCAACGGCGTGTCGTACGATGCGGCCGGACGCACGATGGCGTTTGTGGCCACGAGCCTGGCGCGTCCTACCGAACTGTTCATCGCGAATGCCGATGGCACGGGCGAGCGTCAGCTCACGCGTTTAAACGAGGCGCTCAACCGGGAAGTCGCCTGGAGCGATGGCGAGCGCTTCACGTACACGGGCATCGGCGACGTGGAAATCGAAGCGTGGCTGATGAAGCCCTACGGCTATGAAGCGGGCAAAAAATATCCGGTGGTGCTCTACATCCACGGTGGTCCGCACTCGGCGTACGGTGAGAACTGGTTTGACGAGTTCCAGAACATCACCGCGGCCGGCATGTTCGTGCTGTTCACCAATCCGCGCGGTTCGTCGGGCTACGGCGCCGACTTTACCTACAGCACGCGTGGTCGATGGTTTGCCGAAGACTACGACGACTTGATGCGCGCCACGGATATTGTGGCCAGGCGCGCCGATGTGGACAGCACGCGCCTGGGTGTGACCGGCGGGTCGTACGGTGGTGTGATGACGGCGTGGGTGACCGCCAGGACCAATCGCTTCAAGGCCGCGCAGGCCGACCGCATGATCTCGAACTGGTGGTCATGGTACGGCTCCTCCGATGCGCAGGGACTCACGGAGTTCGAGTTCTACGGTTCACCGTGGGACAACCCGGCGATGTACGACTCGCTCTCGCCGATTCGCCATCTCCCGAACGTGAAAACGCCTACGCTCATCGTGCAAAGCGAAGAAGATTTCCGCACCCCGATGACGGACGCCGAGCAGTGGTTCCTGGGCCTCAAGAAGTACAATGTGCCGGTGGAGCTGGTGCGTTATCCGCGGTCGAACCACGACTTGTCGCGCACGGGCGAGCCATGGCTGCTGGTGGATCGTCTCGGACGGTTGCGGCAGTGGTTTGGCTTCTGGTTGCAGGACAAGAAGCCGCAGGATCCCGCGGCGGTGCGGGCGGCGGGAGCGGGTACCCGTTAACCGCGCTGATTCGTTCGGCCGCAACATGTATGGCATTGCTGGGTACGCGGTTACGCAGCAAGTTGTAGTCACAGAACTGCCTTCTCTAATTCTTTCGGAGTCTCTACATGCCGACGTTCTCCCCAGGCCGTACTTTCGGCTCCCTCGCGTTCGTGGCTGCGGCGCTCGCCCTTCCAGGTGTCGCGACGGCACAAACTGGCAAGTGGGTCGCCACGGTTTCGCAGTTGCGCGTGGCCGGCGGCTCAGCCGACATCACCATCGAGCCGCGTGGTGACAAGCAGTCGCGGGCGAAAATAAGCTTGCGGAACCTGAGCCGCGATATGCGTGTGGCGTGGGATATCGTCAACGGCCAATGCCGTGACCAAGGCGCTCCGGTTGCGCCGCAAGCCGCATTCACGCAGGTCCAGTCGATGATGGATGGCAGCGGCACGGCCACCGCCAACGTGCCCAGGCTGGAATCCGGCAAGCTGTACTACGTGCGCATCTTCGATCCGCAAACGTCGCCTACCGACGACAATGTGTGGGGCTGCGCGAACATCGCCGAGCGGCCCAAATAACCAAGCGGCCTCACGCGATTTGCCGCTCACTTCTGTACAACAAACAACGCCGGCGTCTCCAATCATCAGGAGACGCCGGCGTTGTTTGTTGACCAGGCGAAGGGTCGCTTACGGCCTGTGCGCATTCGGCAGTTGCGCCGAGTTCGTCACGTCATCCGTTCCGCCAAAGGTGTAGAACTCGAATCCGCGCGTGAGGAGCTCACGACCGACCACCGGAATATGAAATGGTGTGCCGGGGAGCAGGCGTCCCCAGCCGCGGGCGTCGTAATAGTTGATGTCGGCTGTGCTCGGGAACAGCTCGATGCGCTT
>JBBRFQ010000015.1:0-35120 GCA_038224035.1 Gemmatimonadales bacterium | reverse complement strand
AGCGCTGGTGGCGCCAGTTGCAGATTGGTCGCGTACAGCGGGCTGACCCGTGGATCGCGCATCGCCCCAGGCTCGCGCCGCAGATAGTGCCTGCCAAACTGCTCCATGTCGCGCGCCTGAAGCATGAAGCCCGTTGCGAATTGTGCGCGTGACTCCGTGCGCGAGGCCGAGTCAGTCGTGGGATAGATCAGCAACTGGGCCGACACCGGCGATCCTTCGGCGGCGAGGGCGAGCGACGCAACCGTGGCCAGATTCGCGCCGGCGCTATCGCCACCAACGGCCACGTTTGACGCATCCGCACCCAGTGACGCAGCGTGCTGCACCGCCCAGCGGAGCGATGCAATGCTGTCGTCCACAGCGCAGGGGAACGGGAACTCCGGCGCCAGGCGGTACGCAACGCTGAGCACGTGTGTGTTTGCATGAAGACACAACAATCGACACGGCTCGTCATGTGTCTCAAGATCACCGATCACAAAACCACCGCCGTGGAGGTACACGAGCAGGGGACGCAGTGTGTCATCATCGACGACTGGTGCGTAGTGCCGTGCGCGGAGCGTCGTGCCATCACCGCCCGGCACCGTCAACTCGTGAATTTCGCTAACCGGCGTCGGCGAGTTGATCATCGCAGCGATCTCGCGACGATAGCGCGCTCGGCCGGCCGCTGGATTGGGCTCGCAGAGACCCGGCGTGCCCTTCCGTGCCCGTACGTGCAGGAGAAACTGCACGTGCGGATCGAGTGTACGCCCATCGATGGTGATCGGCGTGGCGCGGGAGAGACGGCGCAACCAGGCGCCAGGGATCACGCGCAGTAGTCGCGCGACCCTCCCCTCAGCACGCTCGCGTGTGGTCGGTCGCGAGTCGGCGGCAGCGTGGTCAGGCATCAACGCGACGCGGCCTGAACTCGTAATCCGACTCACGCAGCCGCGATGCCTCGCGCATGAAGCGCCCCACGCGATAAGGCCAGAGCGCGGAGTTGCGTCCGGTGCGGTCGAGATACCAACTGTTGCAGCCGCCGCTGTTCCACACGGTCCCGGACAACGCGGTATTGCACCATTCCACAAATCGCGACTGGGCAGCGGCAGTCGGCTCGACGGTCGCTGCATCGTGACGCGCCATCGCATCCATGAGCTTGAGCACGTGTTCGATCTGTGCCTCAACCACGAGCAGGATCGAGGTATGCCCCAAGCCCGTGTTCGGGCCGAGCAGCAGTGAGAAGTTTGGGAAACCGGCCACGGTCGTTCCCCAATATGCTTGCGGGCTACCACGCCACTGCTCGGCGAGTGTCGTGCCGTGACGTCCGATCACGAATGGCGCGAGCGGTGGATCGGTGGGTCGAAATCCGGTGCCGAAAATGATCGTGTCAACGGTGCGGTGCCGTCCGTCTGTCATTTCGATTCCGTCGGCATGAACGCGCACGATCGCGTCCGTTACCAGCGAAACGTTGGGCTGCGCAATCGCGGGATAGTAGTTGTCCGACAGCAGCACGCGCTTGCAGCCGATGCCGTAGGTGGGCAGAAGGCGCGCTCGCAATGCCGGGTCGCGCACCTGTGACTCCATGTGTCGACGGGCCGACCACTCGGCGAATCGTCGGACGGCGCGGTGACGGAACGGGACAAACATGAGCTCGCGCTGGGCGTATAGCGTAGCGCGCGCAACCGTCTGCGCGGCAGGCACGGCGCGATACAACGCCCGCCGCCACGACGGAATCGCGTGGTCGTGGCGAGGCATGATCCACGGCGGCGTGCGCTGGAAGAGGTGCAGCGATTCAACTTGCGCCTGAATCCGCGGCACGAACTGAATCGCCGAGGCACCAGTGCCGATGACGGCCACTCGTTTGCCGCGTAGATCATACGAGTGATCCCACTGCGCGGAGTGAAACTGTTTTCCAGCGAAGCCACCGAGGCCAGCAATCGCGGGCGTGACCGGATCACTGAGCGCCCCACTGGCGAGTATGACCTGAGGAGCGTGCCACTGCTGCGTTGATGAGGTCACCACCCACTGCTGTTCGTGCTCGAGCCACGCGACGCGCGACACCGTTTCCCGGAAGCGCAGATGACGCATGATGTCGAATCGCTGCGCACACGCCTTGAGATAGTTCCAGATCTCAGCCTGCGGTGAGAAGACACTGCTCCACTCAGCGTTGGGCGCGAACGAAAATGAGTAGAGCGCCGACTGTACATCGCACGCGCAGCCCGGATACCGATTGTCGCGCCACGTACCGCCGAGGTCGCTGGCCCGCTCGAGAATGACAAAATCGTCAACGCCTCGCTCGCGCAGCCGGATAGCCATCCCGATGCCGGAGAATCCAGCGCCGATGATGATGATACGATGTGTGTGAGGGGCCGCGTGATCGCTCATCGATCCAACAACCCGCGCGCGACGCGTCGTTCGTCCGACCCGAATAACTCCTGTTGCGAGAGGTGCCTCTCAACAGACGCCAGCAGCGCTTCGAGCTCGGCGACGGCTTTCGCCAGCGCCTGTCGAAACAGCCAGCGGTACCATACGAGTGTCGCGCCGGCGGCGAGCGCGCCAAGGCCGACGCCTGGCAGCGCTGCGAGCCCGAGCGAACCAATCACGCCAGTGAGCGCAGCGGTGCCGCCCACACCAGCCAGCGCCGCACTGCCGGCAATCATCGCTTTGTCAACGAGCAGATTGCGGGCAAGTCCGGAGCGCAGGTCACCCGTGATAATGACTTCGCAGGCCGGCCGTTGCCCCGTGCCACGCGGCTGCAACGTGACGTTCAGGTCGAACAATTCGATTTGCTCAAGGCGATAGAGGAGGGAGCTTCGCGGCGTCGAGATGCCAAAGGCGCTGGTCCACGAGCGCGACGTGAATCGTGGCGCGGTGAATCGAAGGATGCCACCATCCAGCGGATGGCCGTTAACCGTGTCGCGCACGCTGAGTGCGTTCGGGTCGCGTGTGAATACCTCGCCAATGGCCGAGAGCGTGGCTTTGGGCGTCGCCGGAATGACGCGCGAGACGCTGATCGCGCGGTCAGTGGTGCCAAGCAGAGTGGTGAACTGCTGCTCCTGCGCATCACTCACTGTGGCGATCGCACCCTGCCCTCCGTTCGCCCGTCGCTCGGCCAGCGCCAACGCGACGTACTGCCGCGAGATGCCGGCTTCGACCGCCGCCGACTCGACGTCGCTGATGCGCAACTGATCTGGCGCGTGTTGATCGCCGTTCCGGCGCAGCGGCGACTGTAGCATCGCGTTGCGTTCCATGCGATGCGCGGCTTCGGCCTGCAACTGCGCCGCGCGCTGCCAGATCACGAGCGCATCCTGCGATGTCACCACACCGCCGGGCGTGGCGTCAGCCTCTTGCTGCGCCGCCTGTTCGGCCTCGCGCAGCGCCATATCGAGGGCGGTGGCGAGCGCGTCGGCGTTGGGAAAGCGATCAGCCGGATGCTTGCGCAGGCATCGCTCGATCACTGCGATCACGTGTGGTGGCAACTGCGGAGCGGCGGCGGAGAGCGCGGGCACCTGTTTCGTCACATGCGACACGAGAATGCTTTGTGGTGTCCCGTCAAACGGAAGCACGCCGGACAGGGCGAGATAGCCCACGACGCCCACTGCATAGAGGTCGCTGCGTCCGTCGAGCGTTTCTCCTGCGGCTTGCTCGGGACTCATGAAGTGCACGGAGCCGAGCACGTGGCCGTCAACCGTCAACCCTTTGGTGTCTTGCGCCGGATCCCGGGCGATGCCGAAATCCGTGAGCACCGCGCGCCCCGAGGCCCGATCGAGCAGGATGTTGTCGGGCTTGATGTCCCGATGAATCACCCCGCGCGCGTGCGCATAGGCGAGTCCCCACGCAACCTCGCGCAACACGCGTATGACCTCAATCGCCGGCAGACTGCCCCGTTCGCGGATGCGATCGCCGAGTGTTTCGCCGTCGACGAACCGCATGGTGAACCAGACGGTGCCCTGCGTTTCGTCGGCCCGGTACACATCGATGATGTGCGGGTGTTCGAGGCGTGCACTGGTGCGTGCTTCGCGCAAAAAGCGCTCCCTCATATCCGCCCCGGTGTGCTCGGCGAGCAGCACTTTGAGTGCCACGTCGCGATCGAGGAAACGGTCGCGCACGAGCCAGACGGCGCCCATGCCACCCATCCCGAGCGGACGGATGACATCGAACATCTCGGCGATGGGCGTCGGGAGGCGTGGGAGTTGCATTCCAGGAGGCGGGTGCGAACGCGCGGGCGTGGAGCGCCTGAGGGGCCGGCGCGACAGACCAATCTAGCTCACAACAGCGATGGGTTTCTCCGCCACACCGTCACCGTCAACACGGTCGCAAAGGAAACCCAGAGCGCGTAGGGAACAAAGAGCAGCCCGGCAATGGGATCGCGGAGCGCAAACGCCGCCATCGTCGCGAATACGCCCGTGAGCAGGAACGACACCTCAATCGCCGAGCCAAGTCCCGTGTGCCTGACAAAGAAGAACCAACTCCAGGCAGAATTGAGCACCAGCTGCACGAAGTACAGGATCATCTCATTGCGCGCCCCGTCGAATCCGAACGCGCGCCAGATCCGCCAGGCGGCCACCGCCATCACGAGGTAGAGCACCGTCCACGCCGGCCCGAAGAGCCAGGCCGGCGGTGCCCAGCGCGGTTTATCAAGCCGCGCGTAGAATCGCGCGGCTTCTTTCGCGGTGACTGCACCACTGATGGCAGCGAGACTCGTACCGGCGATCCAGAGGGCGAGGCTAAGCCACGGAAAGGTCATGCTTGCAGGATCGACTCGAGGCGGAAAAGGACGCCAGGGCTCGCGACAACGCGCACTGGCGGGCGCGCTCGTCCACGCGCCCTATCCAACGTTAACGACTGGCAAGCTGGCCGAGTGCCACGACCAGGCGATCGGCGTCGACCGGGCTGTTGTACAGCGCCGGCGTCACGCGCACGCAGTCGCCTTTGGCCAGCCCATTGCGCCACACGGTGAATAGTCCAAACTCCTCGAGCAGCGTGCGCGCCACGGCCTGATTCGCCTCTCGCGAGCCACGTCCGTGCAGCCGAAAACCGGTAATGGCTCCGACGAGCGCCGGCTCATCGGGCGTGAGTACATCGACACCGGGAATGGCGCGTGCGGCAAGCGCCCACCGGTCGCGCAAGTACCGCAACCGTGCCGCTTTGTTGGCAATGCCGATGGACTGCTGGAAATCGAGCGCGTCGGGGATGGTCATCACCGTGGCAAAATCCGATGTCCCGGTGTGGATACGGCTGTCAATGCGGTTCAGTGGTCCGTCGTCGCCGTGGGCGCGATCGATGGCATCGAGGCGCGCGTCGCGAATGTACATCACGCCGGCACCAACCGGCGCGCCGATCCACTTGTGCAGATTGAGTCCGACAAAATCAACACCGAGTTCCGGCAGCGACAGCGGAACCTGCCCGAACGAGTGGGCCGCATCGAGCACCACATCCACCCCGCGCGAACGCGCCAGATCGGCGATCTCGCGGACGGGGAGAATCAGCCCGGTTTTGTTGTTGCAATGGGTGAGCAACAACAACCGTGTGCGCGGATGGGCGTCGAGCGCGCGCGTGTACAGCTCCAGAATCGCATCGCGCGATACCGGTTCCGGAATCACGAGCTTGGCCACCGACGCGCCGCGTCGCTCAGCCAGCGCGTTCATGGCAAACTGCATGGCGTTGTAATCGAGATCGGCGTACATCACTGTCTCGCCGCTCGCCACGCGGTTGTATTGCCCGATCAGACTCTGCAGCGCTTCGGTGGCATTGCGGGAGAACGCAATCTCCGTCGCTGCGACGCCGAGCGCTTCGGCGACGCGAGCGCGCGCCGTTGCGGCGAGTGCGCCAAACTCCCGCCGCGCGAAATACGAGCTCTCGCGATTCACGCGATCGATGTGCGCGTGATAGGCGGCGAGTACGGGCTGCGCCATCATGCCGAAGAAACCCGCTTCGAGGTTGGTGGCGCGATCGGTGACCTTGTACTGCGCGGCCACCTTGCGCCAATACTCCTCATCGCGGGCCACAACCTCGGGCCGCTCCTGTAGTCGTGCGGGCGGCAGCGCATTCGGTTCGGGTGCCTGCGACGCGGCCAAGCCAACGGCCGATGCGGATGAGCCCGTCAGCAGCGATGCGGCCGACACCAGCGCGGCTCGCTGCACAAAGTCACGGCGTGTGGTCATGACGGGAAGCTACCGCCGCCTCGCGCATTTGCGCCACAGCCGCACGAGGCCGAAGTTCAACCCATACTGAAGGCTTTGCGTCCCCTCAGCCCCATCGGCCATGTCGTTCACGCCGCAATCGATCACCTGGGCCGGCAAGCGCGCCGTACTTCTTGTCCACGGCATCGGGAACTCGCGCCCCGGTGACTACGCCGACCTTCTGGACTCACTGGAGACGCTGCTCGGCCCGGATCGCGACGACGTGGCGATCTATCAGCTCTTCTACGACCACTTCAATGACTGGTTTGTGCAGAAGACTGACGCCACGAAGTTGCTTGGTGACGCCACAGCCGCGCTGGCAGCACGCATCGACGAGCCGGAAATCGGCGCAATGCTCGCCGGATACGTCGGCGACATCCTCTGGCCGGTATTGAGTACCAGTGCACGCGGCGCCGTACGCGAAGCGTATCTGGCACAACTCAAGCAGATGATTCTTGACGGCGAAAACGCGGGCGTTGCCGTACGCCGCCAACAACTCACGATCATTGCGCACTCACTGGGCTGCTTTCATACCTACGAGGCGTTGCATCACGCCGCGAAGTACTCGTCGCACATTCTGCAACCTTCCACACACGAAGTGCGATTCGCCAACGTGATATACATGGCGTCACCCGTGCAGCTCATTCGTTCGGTCGCCGAGCAGCTTGGCTCGCTGGTACCCAATCGCCGGTGGCTGGAAACCGTGCAGGGCGACACGCTGCACATTCCGTTCGAAACACGGGACGATGGCAAGCCGATCCAATCCGTACGGAACTGGGTCTCGATCACCGGAAATCTCGACCCGGTAGGCGGCCACTTCTTTCGCCAGCGCGCCGACTGGGCGTACATGCAGGTCGACGGCCAGCATTCATTCATCGATCTGCAGTTCCCCACCGACGTCACCAGCAAGGCCGATCTGATCGCGCGACTCCGCACGTCGAAGCTCACGGGTGACGCGCCTACCATCAGCCCGCAAGATCCGCACGCCTGGGGCTCGTACATCACGCGGCACACGACCGACCTCCGCGACTGGATCCTCGCATGAGCCCACACCACGCACGGTCATCGCCGGGCGGCGCGTTGCGTCGGCGTTTCACACCACGCGTCACTCATCGCGTGTGGCTCACGTGCGCCGTGCTGGGTATGCTCGGTGCGCCAGCACAGCCGTGCGCCGCGCAGCCCACGACCGCAGCGCGAGCGATCGAAGGAACGGTGGGCGATCTGATCCGATCCGCACGAGCCAGCGCACGTGTGGCTCGATTCGCCGACACCATGCCGCTGCAGTTTGAACGGCTGCAGCGACAACTCGACGCGCTCGGCCGAACCGCGCTGGACACACTGCCGATTGATGACGTCGCCCGGGCGTCGATGGCGAGCCGCGAGTCCGGCCGTGCGTCGCTGCTGCGCGTTGCGCGCTGGAACAGTCGAGGCACTGTGGCCGTGCTGAGCCCCGCCGAGGGTGCGGCCCTCGACTCGCTGGCGCGCATCACGTTGCAGTTCCTGCCGGAGCTGCTCGAGGCACGGGTGAGCGCCGACAGTACGGACGCACTACTCGCGCCGATCAGCGCGTTCAATCGGGCGCGGCTGACCGAGTCCCTCGCGCAAAGCCTCGAGAAGCTGCGCCGGTACGAACGCAAGTTCGGCCCTGAATCACCCAAGCTCAACGCCGCGGAAGTCGCGCTCAACTTTGTCGCGCAGTCGGTGCCACCATTCCGGCCGAGTGCCGATGGCTGGCCCAGCGCATTCGAGTTGATCGCGTCGTATGTGCCGACCTACCTCACCGAGCGCGATGGCCGCATACAGGCGTGGACGGTGCTCGAGGCGGGCGTTCGTCGCTACTCGTTCGGCGACGGTTGGGGCGAGGGCGGCTGGGCCGGCGTGCTGCGTCCGGGTCACGTGAGCGCAGGACTGGCAGTGGTGAACGGCAGCGCAGGTGCGATGCGCGAGCCGTGGCGCGGCGACAATCGACTCGGCGCGTTTCTCGCCTGGGGCAGCGCGAAGATCGCGGTCGTCGGCGGAGCGGGCCCTCGGGTGCTGATCACGCGACAGGTGCAGCTAGTTCCGTTCGTCTTCTGACCGCTGCGGCGACGGGGGACGTACCACGCGGCCCTTGACCTGCGGCACGCGCGTGCCGAGTGTGCATGAAGACGCGCGCCACGCCGCTCGCGACGCCAGGTGACCCGCCATACGGAGCTACAGATGCACGTGCGCCACACACGGCGGGCGACCCTCGAGGGCGCCGACGCCGGATCTCCTTATGCGGCGCGCGATGCTTGCGGCGTGGGCTTCATCGCACGGCAAAGCGGTGAGCGCACGCACGAGGTGGTGGAGCTTGCCTTGGCCGCTGCGGCGCGACTGGCGCATCGCGGCGCGCAGGGCGCGGACCTGTCCGCCGATGGCGCCGGACTGCTGACGCAGATCCCGAAGCGACTGTTCATCCTCGCAGGCTCCCGGCAGGGGTTGCATTTGCCGGCTGACGCGTCGATTGCGGTGGGGATGTGCTTCCTCCCGGCCGAGGCCGATGCGCGTGGGGTCGCGGAACGGATCGTCGAGCAGGTCCTCGCCGACGACGGACTGCCCTGCCTCGGATGGCGCGACGTGCCCGTGAAGCCCGAGGTGTTGGGTCCGTCGGCGCGCGCGGCGATGCCGGCGATTCGACAGGTGATGGTGGGCCGACCGTCCGGTGCCACCGATGACGCGTGGGAGCGTGCCCTGTATCTCGCGCGGCGCGAGATGGAGCACCGTGTGGACGCCGTCGGGCTTGTGCCGTTCTACATTTGCTCGCTGTCCTGTCGCACCATTGTGTACAAGGGGCTGGTCACGGGCGCGCAACTCGCGGACTTTTTTCCCGACCTGCGCGAGCCGTCGTTTGAGACGGCGATCGCCGTGTTTCACGAGCGCTACGCCACCAATACGATGCCGCGCTGGGATTTGGCGCAGCCGTTTCGTCAACTGGCGCACAACGGTGAAATCAATACGCTGTGGGGCAACCGCAACGGCATGGCGATGCGCGACGGACTGTTGGCCGTGCCGTCCTTCGGTGAGTTCGCGGAACGTGTGCGTCTGCCGATTCGCCGCAACGGCAGCGATTCCGCAAGTCTCGACAACGCGTTCGAACTGCTGGTGCGCGGCGGGCGCTCGCCGGTCCATGCGGCGATGATGCTGGTGCCGCAGGCGTGGGAAAAATATCCTGATATCGATCCCACGATTCGTGCGTTCTACGAATATCACCAGTGCGTGATTGAACCGTGGGACGGTCCGGCGGCTCTGGCCTACAGTGATGGCGTGCAGGTGGCGGTCTCCCTTGATCGCAACGGACTGCGCCCGTGCCGTTACAAGATTCGCGCGGATGGCATGGTGGTGGCCGGTTCCGAGGTTGGGATCGGCGCCTTCGACGCGCGTGATATTGTCGAAACCGGCAAAGTGGGTCCCGGCGGTGTGCTGTTGGTCGACACGGCCGGCCAGCGCATCGTGCGCAACCTGGCGGCGAAACGCGAGGTCGCCGAGCAGCGTCCGTACGCGCGCTGGCTCGCACACCACATGGCCACGCTGCCCACATCGGACGGTGCCGAGCCGCTGGTGCAGTCGAGCAATCAGCTGCGAGTTGCCCAAGCACTCTTCGGCTACGGACACGAGGACTTGCGGCTGGTGCTGGAGCCGATGGCCACGACCGGCACCGAAGTGGTATACAGCATGGGCGATGACACGCCGCTCGCCGTGCTGTCGCACATCTCCCAGCCGTTGTTCGCATATTTTCGCCAGCGATTTGCACAGGTCACCAACCCACCCATCGACTCGCTGCGTGAATCGATGGTGATGTCGCTACGCATGCATCTGGGTCAGCGCGGATCACCGCTGCTGGAGAAGCCCGACTTCGCACGCAAGTTGCGCATCGAACATCCCGTGCTGCTGCCCGACGAAATGGCGGCGCTCCGCGCGTTTCCCGGCTTCAAGGCCGTGACGCTTGACGCGACGTGGCCGGCGCGCTCGCGTCCTGAGGAACTCGACGCGACGCTTGACATGCTCTGCCGCCGTGCCGAAGCGGCGATCAGCAAAGGGGTGCGTCTGCTCATCATCAGCGATCGCAAAGTGAGCGCCGATCGCGCACCTATTCCATCGTTGCTGGCGCTGGGCGCTGTTCGGCAGCATCTGGTGCGTACCGGTCGGCGTGCGCAGGTGGGCCTCGTGGTCGAGAGCGGCGACGCGGTGGAGCAACATCATGTCGCGACACTGTTCGGATACGGCGCCGAAGCGGTGCACCCGTGGCTCGCGTTCGAAACTGTGGCCACGCTCTTTGCGGAAGAAGCCTCGCATGGGCGCGATGACGACACCAATGAACGTCCGGGCCCCGCGGTGGCGCAATCGCGGCTGCGCACCAGCCTTGAGAAGGGACTGCTCAAGATCCTGGCCAAGATGGGCATTTCCACCTTGTCGTCGTACTGCGGTGCGCAGATGTTCGAAGTGCTGGGTCTGGGTGGCGACGTGATTGACCGCTGTTTCGCTGGCACGGCATCACCGGTGGGAGGCATCGGGCTGCGCGAGATCGCCGAAGATGTGCTGGCCCGCCATCGCGTCGCGCACGGTGCGGATGCAACATCCGAGTTGGTGCTGCCCGACCACGGTCGCGTGCGATTCCGCAAGGATGGTGAAGTGCACGCCTGGGCGCCGACATCGGTGCGGGCGCTGCAGCAGGCCGTAGGCAGCGCACGCAAGGCACGCACCGCCGATGGTGGCCCCGACGAGAACGCGTGGCGCAGCTTTCGTGCCCATGGCAGTGACCACGCGCCAGTCTCGCTGCGCGATCTGCTGGCCGTGCGCGCTGCAACGCCCGTTGCGATCGACGACGTTGAATCGCTCGAACACATCCTCACGCGATTTGTCTCGTCGGCCATGTCACTTGGCGCCTTGTCGCCGGAAGCGCACACGGCCGTCACCATCGCCATGAATCGCATCGGTGCGCGAAGCAATGCGGGCGAAGGCGGCGAGGATCCGGCGTGGTATACGCCGATCGATCCCGAGGCGCGTGTCGACCGGCTCGACAGTCGCATTAAACAGGTGGCGAGCGGACGCTTTGGCGTCACCACCGGCTATCTCGTGCGCGCCGATGAGATCGAAATCAAGATTGTGCAGGGGGCAAAGCCTGGCGAAGGCGGACAACTCCCGGCACATAAAGTGACCGGGCTGATTGCGCGGCTGCGACATTCCACACCCGGCGTCTCGCTCATTTCGCCGCCGCCGCATCACGACATCTATTCCATCGAAGATCTGGCACAACTGGTGCACGATCTCAAGACGGTGAACCCGCGCGCGCGCATTGGGGTGAAACTGGTCGCGTCGGCCGGTGTTGGTACGGTCGCAGCCGGTGTTGCGAAAGCGTACGCCGACTACGTGCTGATTGCGGGCCACGCGGGCGGCACGGGTGCCTCACCACTGTCGAGCATCAAGCATGCCGGCTCGCCGTGGGAACTCGGTCTGGCCGAAGCGCAGCACGTACTCGTACAGAACGGCCTGCGTCACCGCCTTGAGCTGCGTGTGGACGGTGGCTTCCGCACAGCGCGCGATGTGATTGTGGCGGCGATGCTTGGCGCCGAGTCGTACGGTTTCGGGACTGCGCCACTCGTCGCGTTGGGATGCGACATGGCGCGGCAATGTCATCTCAACTCGTGTCCGACGGGGATTGCGACACAACGAGAGGAACTGCGCGCCAAGTTCCGCGGCACACCCGATCATGTGATCTCGTACTTCACACATGTCGCCCAGGATGTACGCGAACAGCTCGCCGCGCTGGGTGCGCGTTCGCTGGACGACATCGTCGGGCGCGCCGATCTCCTCGAACGCGCCGATCATCCGGAGCTTCCGCGCTCGGCCATGCTCGACCTCTCGCTGCTGCTCACACCGGCCCGTCGCGAAGGCGCATCGCCGCGGCGCACGGTTGCGCGCAACGTGCGCCCCGACGTGGTGTCACTCGACGACGCGATACTGCACGATGCCGCGGTACTGCTCGAATCGGGGCTGTCGTTCCGCGGTGTCTATGAGGTGCGGAACCATCATCTGGCGGTGGGCGCACGCGTCGCGGGGTGGTTGGCCGAGCGCTCGGGGGACGCGGGCCATGCGGCCGGTCATGTCACCCTGCAGTTCCATGGCAGCGCCGGTCAAAGTTTCGGGGCCTTTGCACTGCGCGGCATGCGCCTCGAACTGGAAGGTGAAGCGAACGATTATGTGGCGAAGGGACTCACGGGTGGCGAGATCAGTATCCGGCCGTTCCGCAACGCACGGTACGGCGGTGCCAGTCATCTGAACATGATTGTTGGCAACACGGTGTTGTACGGAGCGACTGACGGCTTGTTGCTCGCCGCCGGCCAGGCGGGCGATCGTTTTGCGGTGCGCAACTCCGGAGCATGCGCCGTGGTGGAGGGCGTCGGCAATCACGCCTGCGAGTACATGACCGGCGGCGTGGTCGCGGTGTTGGGGCGCACGGGTCGCAACTTTGGCGCGGGCATGTCGAATGGCGTCGCGTATGTGCTTGACGAATCGGGTACGCTGGCCAGCCGAACGAATCACGATCTGGTGCTGCTGGCCTCCCTCGACGCAGAAGACGAGATCCTGCTGCAACAGCTGCTCGCGGTGCATCGCGCGCGCACGGGCAGTCCGCGTGCCCGCGCGCTGATCGATGGGTGGAGCCGGGTGCGCAAGCAGTGGCGCAAGGTGCAACCGCGCGGGGCGACCGAACATGTGTCGGCGATACGCACCCTGTGGACCGATCGCCTGCATCGTGTCATCGCGGAAGCCGCCGGTGAACCGCGGGGTCAGCCGGTACCCGAGTAACCGCATGGATCGATCGTACGCGTCGCGTCGAGCACAGGCGTTCGCCCGACGCGAGGCGTCGACTATCTACTTCACGTCTGCGTGCTCGTCTTCTCGGCGGCGACGCGGTGGTTCCTCTCCGGTCGACAGAAACTCGATCGCCGTTTCCACTTCAGACTTGCTGCCGATGTACAGCGGCGTGCGCTGATGCAAATCCGTGGGGTCGACGTCGAGAATGCGACGTCGGCCATCGCTGGCCAACCCGCCAGCCTGCTCCACGATGAAGGCCAGCGGATTCGCCTCGTAGAGCAGACGCAGCTTGCCACGCGGCGACTTGGTATTGCTCGGGTACGCAAACACACCCCCGCCAAGCAGGTTGCGATGGAAATCGGCCACGAGCGAGCCCACATAGCGCACGTTCAGCGATTTGCGCTCGCCGTCGAGACCGCGGTACCGACGCATGAGCGCGCGCGTCGCATCCGGCCAGTCCTGCTCGTACGCATCGTTCACCGACAGATAGCGTCCGGCGTTCGGAATGCGAATGTGCGGATGCGACAGCAGAAACTCACCGATGGACGGGTCGAGCGTGAAGCCATGCGCACCCTGACCCGTGGTGTACACCAGCATGGTGCTCGAACCGTAAATGATGTAGCCCGCGGCGACCTGACGACGGCCGGGCTGCAGCATGTCTTCCATCTCGCCACGTGGGCCGCGCGTAATCTTCTTGTAGACGGAGAAGATCGTGCCAACCGGCACGTTCACGTCAATGTTGCTGGACCCGTCGAGCGGATCGAACAGCATGACGTACTTGCCGGTGCGAAATCCTTCGGGGATCTGGATAATGCCCGGCTCCTCCTCCGACGCCATGGCGCAGAGTCGTCCGCCGTGATCAAACGCCTTGACGATAATTTCGTTGGAGATCACGTCGAGCTTCTGCTGGATCTCTCCCTGTACGTTTTCGGCGCCCGCCGAACCGAGTATGTCAGCGAGACCCGCGCTGCGCACCTTGTTGGCGATCATCTTTGCCGCAAGCGCCATGTCATACAGAATGCCCGACAGCTCGCCAGTGGCATCGGGGAAGTTTCGCTCTTCCTCGATGATGAACCGCTCGATGGTGACAACGGATGTCGCGGTATGCTTGACCACGGGAGGGACCTCTTTGGGGAGTGAACGCTCCGCGATGATCAGCGCAGCGTAGGCGTCAGCGTCCCGCTCGAAGCGGTTGCCCCGATATCCGTGGCGGAGGGACTGCCACGCATACAAAAATGGGAACGCGGTAACTGCAGCAAACTGACGTACGTGCGCGAACTCATGCAAGAGCAGCTGGGGCTCCTGCATCGACCACGGGGCGAGAAACACGGTCTGTCCAAGTGTAATTCCCTCGACGGAGGCGCGGCCGAGGAACCAGCCGCCGACGCGCGGCGCCAGGCCGCCCAGCCGCCATCGCGCCTGCGCGAGCATCGGATACGCCGCGAGCAAGGGCGCCGGCAGCTCGACCGGATCTCCCAACAGCGCTCGACGAACCGCCTTCAGGGCACGACGTGGGTCCATCGGGTGTGGCGGGTTTCCAGGTGAACCGCACGGCCATCGCTGCGTAACACAATCGCCCCATCGCGATCGGTTCGCAAAATGTCGGCGCGGTGCGCACGCAGCGCATCCATCACGGCGGGCGCCGGATGTCCGTAACTGTTCCCCGCCCCCACCGAAATCAGCGCGATTTGCGGTCTGACCGCATCGAGGAACTCCGCCGTCGAACTGGTGCGGCTCCCGTGATGCCCGACCTTGAGCACCGTGGCGCCGAGCGCCTCGCCCCAGCGGCGAACGAGCCACGCCTCCTGTTCGGTTTCGGCGTCGCCGGTGAGCAACATTCTGACGCGTCCGTGATAGACCATGAGAACCAGACTCGCATCGTTGGGATTGGTGCGCGTGGCCGTCCATGCAGAATCAGGGCCCAGTACGCGGAGCAACACGCCGTCGATCTCCAGCGAATCGCCTGCGTTCGCACGCCGCCACGGAACTCCGCGACGCTCCGCCATGAGCAGCGCGTTGCGATAGACGTCGCTGGTGTGCACAAAGCCCGGATCCCACCACATGGCTGGTCGCAGCGCGTCGAGCACACTCGGCGCGCCGCCCACATGGTCCGCGTCAGGGTGCGTGAGTGCAAACAGGGCCACTTCGCCCCCACGTCGCCGCAGGTATGGCACGACTACGCGCCGACCGGCGTCACCGCCCTGCCACACGCGACCGGCATCGATGAGTACCCATCGCCCGCGCGGCGTTCGCAGCGCAATCGCGTCACCCTGTCCCACGTCGATCATGTGCAGCTCCAATTGCCCGGGGCCGCGCGCGAGCACCGGCGCCCACAGCGCGAGCACGAGCGCCGCCGCACCAACGAGCAGCGGCGGCAGGACACGACGTCGTGCGGTACTGACGACGAGCGCCGCCATCATGACGCCCATGCACAGCGCGGTGAACCGACCGGGCGCGACGCTGAGCGCGGCGTGGGGCACGTCGCTCGCCACACGGGCGATGTAGTCGAGCGCCACCAGCGGCGCGGCGGCCGAATCGGCAACCCACAAGGCCACGCTGCGCAGCGGCGCCAGCAGCAACGCCAGAAACAGCACGAGTTGCAGAAACGCCACCACCGGTGATGCCAGCACGTTGCTGAGTGGCGCCACGAGGCTGACCTGTCCGAACGACCACGCCACGAGCGGTGCGGTGATCACACTGGCCAGTGTGCCTACGAGCAGTTCCTGCACAAGCTGCAGCCGCCAGCCAGCGAGGCGTGGACCGGCGCGCCTGAGCGCGAGCCACCGGCGCTCGACGGGCGCCCATGTACCCGTGCCGGCGGGGCGCTCCGCAACGAGTGGACGGGTGCGCCATCGCCGAAGGATGGTGCGTCCACCGACCAACGCGGCCATGCCAGCAGCCGACAACTGCCACCCCAGCGAGGCCACGACACGCGGATCAAGCGCGGGCACCGTGACGCCGAGCGCGAGCGCCGTCCACGGATGGACGGGACGATCGAGCCGGCGCGCCAACATGACCGTAGTGAGCATGCTCGCCGCACGCGTGGCGGGCGCGGGGAAGCCGAGCAGCAACACATACGCGCCCACACTGACGAGCGCGAGTAACTCCGCGGTGCTCCGTCGCATCCGCAGCGCCGCCCCCACCGTGCGCAGTGCGCCCGCGATGATTGCCACGTGCAGTCCGGAGATGGACAATACATGCACCAATCCGGCGATGGCAAACCGGTCGCGGACCTCGGGCGCGATGCCGTCCTGATCGGCGACGAGCAGTGCCCGTACCAGCGGGGCGCGTTCGCGCCACAGCGTATCGATGATTGCGCCGGTGCGACCTCGCCAGCCATGCACCCAATCCACCGCACCCGTTGGGGTGAGCTCAGCGTCATCCAGTCGGAGAATCCGTCCGGACGACAGTCGATGCGCCCGCACGGTCACCCACGCACCCGCGGGCGTCGCGCCACTCTTGACTGAGATCGTGGCCGGCACTCGGCACGATGCGGTGGATGGGTGTGTGGATCGCGCATCGGCGCGCACCCAGGCTCGCGGCGCCGCGGCGTCGTGTACCCGCAACACGAGCGCGACCCCCGGATCTCCCAGCGCCTCGAGACATCGGGCATCGTGCACCCATGCGGCGTGGGCGGAGAGCAATGAGGCGCAGCCCACCGCGACGATCGCCGCGAACGTGTAGCGAGCACCGTGGGTTGATGTGCGAGCGGCCGCCGACGCTCTCGCGGCGTACAGGAGCCAGCCGACGGCACACACCGCGGCGCACGCGATGCCCCACAGCACGGCTGCGGATAACGCCGCTGCGCCGGCCCGGACATCTGCGTGTACCCACGCCGCGATCGTCGCGCCGAGCAACCACGCCGCCACCAGATAAACGAGGAGAGGCACGGTGCATCATGGCACCGATTGCCTCACCCTCCGTCATCATTTTATCGCGGCATCAATCACGAGCACGCACGGCGGCGCAAAGCGGCGTGATGTTCTGCCGGGCGCCACTTGCCTCAGCTGGCCATCGGCAAGGGCTGCCGACTCGGTTTCCGCTGATCGACGAACATACCGGTAAACGTGCTGCCGGTCGTCCCCGTGAGTTCGACCGTGTGATAGCTGTTCACCAAAGATGCCTCACCCGGCACGAGCACCGTTTTCCAGTCGCGCGTACGTCCCATGAGCAGCGCACCGTCGCGCGCGAGGCGCTCGACAAGAATCTCCACACGCGATCCCAGCAACGTGAGATTCTGTTCGCGCGACTGGGCGCGGACGGTTTGGATAAGCCGTGCAAGACGCTCGCTGGCCACACTATCGGCAATCATCTCTTCGGCCGGCATGCGCGTGGCCGGCGTTCCCGGTCGCGGAGAGAACTTGAATGTGAACGCATCACTGAATCCGGCGGCGGTGACCGCCGTGAGCGTCTCGGCAAAATCTTCGTCGGTCTCGCCCGGAAAGCCCACGATGACATCAGTCGTGAGTACGAGGTTCGGTATCGCGGTGCGCAAACGGTCCACGCACTGCAGAAACTCCTCGCGCGAGTAGCGGCGCAGCATGCGCTTGAGCACGCGCGTCGAGCCACTTTGCATGGGGAGATGCACGTGCTCGCAGGCGGCGGCGACTTCCGCATGCGCGGCGATCACACGATCGGAAAAGTCGTTGGGATGCGGACTCGTGTAGCGTAGTCGCCGGACGCCATCAATCGCGCCCACCGCGCGCAAGAGATCGGCAAAGTCGTTCGTGCCATCGTTGTACGAGTTCACCGTCTGACCGAGCAGCACGATTTCGCTCGTTCCGGTCTCCACCACCTGCCGGACTTCGCGCACCACTTCGTGGAGTTGACGAGAACGCTCCGAGCCGCGCGTGTGCGGCACGATGCAGTACGTGCAGCGATAGTCGCAGCCACGCTGGACCGGAATCCAGGCCTTCACCGGATCCGTGCGTCTCGGGACAAAGTCCTCGTAGTGCTCCTCCAGATCGAACGTGGTGAAGATGCCGCGTTCACCGTTGCGCGCGTTATCGATCAGCTGCGGCAGCGCACGATACCCATCTGGTCCAACCACCAGCGACACGTGACGCGCCTTCTCGAGCAACTTCGGTCCCAGCCGCTGCGCCATGCAGCCGGTGACCCCGACAATGGAGTCGGGTTTCATGAACCGGCGCATTTCCCCGAGTCGTCCGATGACCCGCTGTTCCGCGTGATCGCGAATCGCGCAGGTGTTCACGAGGATGACGTCGGCGCCATCCGGCGCGTCGACGGCGTCATAGCCGTGCGCAGCGAGGGTGCCGTACATGAGTTCCGAATCCGCCACATTCATCTGGCAGCCGTAGGTCTCGATGTACACGGTGGGGCGCGGTATGGAGGACATCCCTGAAAGATAGCCAAGAGCAGGACTCGGCTTCAACGGTTTGGCGCAGACCGCGCGCGTCCAAGCGCCGCGTTGATCGCCTCCACCAGATCGGACGACGTGAAGGGCTTCGAGATGAGAGCCGCCCCTGCTTCAGGCAGCTTCGCGGCAGGCAGTGCGTCGCCAGTGTACCCGGAGATGTAGATGACCGGTCTTATGTCCCCGAGCGCACGACGCTTGGCGACGAACTGCGGCCCGGACAGCCCGGGCATCATGACATCCGTCACAATCACGGCGATATCGTCAGCGGCCGCCGCCAGCACGGCCAGAGCGTCAAACCCACTTTCGGCGGTGCTGACGCGGAACCCGGCGCGCTGCAGCAGGCGCTGCGCGGTGCGCAACACCGGAGCGTCATCGTCGACGAGCAGTACGTGCACGGGCGACTCTGAGGCGATCGCAGTGGCCGGCCTCTGTCGGCTTTCGGCTCCCCGGTCGGAGACCGTTGGCGATGACCGAGGTGTGGTGTTGGGTGAGACCAGCGGCAGCCACACGCGCACCTCCGCGCCCCCCTCCGGCACATTGGCAACCGAGACGTGGCCACCCATCTGCTCCACCCGTGCAAGCGTGATCGGCAGGCCGAGCCCCGTTTCGACATGTTGCTGCTTGCTCGACAGCCCCGGCTCGAACACGTTGGCCAGCTGATCAGCAGCGATGCCAGGGCCGGAGTCGACGCACCGCAACACGGCCCACGTTCCCGATGGCACTTCTCCATGGGCGTGCGCCAGACGCGACGTGAGCGAAACGCGTTCGACATGTAGCGAGAGGCGCCCGTGTCCCTGCATCGCCTCGCATGCATTGGCCACGATTGACCGAACGCCTTGGGCCAGCGCGGCCCGGTCGCCGGACGCAACGAGCGGATGTACCGACAGTTCCAGGTGCAGGGAGATCGAGTCTCCACAGACCAGCCGAATTTCGCGCTCGATCGAAGTGACGACGTCGCGAAGATCAAAGCGCTCGACGAGCAGCGGTTCGTGACCACTCAGCGCACGGAGCGCCTGTGTTAACTCGGTCGCTCGACCGATCGCACCGACGGCGGCATCGATATCGTCGAGCGCGTCACCGCGCGATTGCTCTCGTACCAGCTCGAGTCGGCCCTGCACCACCGTGAACAGATTGGTGAGGTCGTGCGCGAGTCGTCCCGCAAACTGCGCCACACCGCCGAGGCGATTCCGTACCGCGCTGCGTGCGTCAGCCGCCACGCGCAAGTCGGCCGAGCGCGACGTGGTGACGATACGAAGGGGAGCTGTCTCCGTCGCCGGCACGACGTTCGAAGTGGTCTCCACCCAGCTGTAGCTTCCGTCCGAGCGACGAAAACGATACGTGATGCTCAGCGTGCGTTCTCCGGTGAGCAGCCGCTCATGCGAGTCGCTCCGGATGCGTTCCGTGTCGTCTGGATGAAAACACGCGTACGGATCAGCGCCGACAAGCTCATCCGCTTCCCATCCGAGCACTTCACGCGCACCTTCACTCACCCACTCATACCGACCGTCGGCGGCGTGAAGACAGATCGCCTCACGCGCGGCCGCCGTCACGACGCGCAGCTGTCGTTCGCTTTTGCGCAGCAACTCTTCCGCCTCGCGTTCGGCCGTGATATCAACGAAAGTGGTGACCGCGCCGTGCAGGCCCTCGGGTCCCGACAACGAGATGGGTCGAGAGCTGATGCGAAGCCAGACCTGCGTGCTGTCGGGACGCTGCACGCCCATGACGAACGCTGTGAGGGGTTGCCCCGAGCGCAACACAACCATCGCGGGGTGCTCGTCGCCGCTCAGCTCGCGCCCATCGCCGTCGATTGTTTTCCAGCGCGGGGACGAGGAGGTCGTGCCAAGCAGCTGCTCGGCGGAAAGACCCAGAATGCGCTCCGTGGCACGATTCCACAGACGAATCGCGCCGGTTTCGTCCTGCAGCACGATGCCTTCTTCAATCGACTCGAGCACGGCGCGGAATCGCTCCTCGCTCTCTTCGAGCGCTCGCTGCTCGGCCCGTCGTGCGGTGATGTCGGCGGCAACGCCGACCTGCCCCTGCACCGTTCCATCGCGTGCTCGAACCAATGCCACGCGGACACTGGCGGTACGACGTTCGCCGTCGGGGCGCAGATACTCAACGTTCTCCGGACCGAACGTCTCGTCCCGTTCCAGTGCGGTGCGCGCGTTGTCCAGCAGGTCACGCGACTCGGGAGCCAAGGCGTCCATCCAGCCGTAGTCGAGACAGTCTTCAAAGGACCGGCCAACCATCGCCTCATATTTGGCGTTCACCCACACGCACCGGCCCTTAGCGTCGTTACGGAAGATTCCCACCGGCACGGTTTCCGAAAGCACCCGCAGGCGCTCGACGATTTCCTCGTGCTCGGCGAGGTCCTGCATGACGGCCGAGAATCCTTCGAGCTCCCCAAGTTCGTTGTGATGTGGCACCAGCACCTGTCGCACCGAACGCTCGCCCTGCCCCGGCGGCTGCACGGCGGTCAGTCCAACCCAGTGACCCGTGCGGACCGCCGTTGGTCGGCCCTCGTCCATCAGAAGGCGGTGGACCCAATCGGGCCGGAACGCTGAGACGTTCTGGCCGACAAGGGGGGCCCCGATCAGCGCCTCCAGCGACCGATTGGCCCAGAGAATCGTGCCGTCAAGCGCCGTGGTAACGACGTAGTCCGGTGTGACGGCAAGCAGTTCGGCCAGTCGTGAAAGCCAAACAGAGGCGTCACTGCTCGAGTGTGGAAAGACGCTTGACACAGCGGAGAGTGTGTGAGGAAAGCGAAGTCAACTTCACCGACGGCACCGCCGGTCAACCGTCTCAGGCTGCGATCAACGCAGCGGCCGCCAAGAGGGCACGCACTCCGCAATTATACGGCTCTCGCGTCCTACGGGCGAATTGTGATCGCGGCGGACAATCCCCACGCGTCCTCACGCGCCTGATCTCCCTTGACGCGTCGCAGCGATCGCTGCACCGACAAATCCAGTGACGCGTTCTCGGACGCGATCGGGATGCCGAGTCCGCCGTGGATCCCGCGCTCTGACACAGGGAGATCGCGCAGCAGGAACGGGAGATCGCGCTGTCCGTAGCCGACGCGCCACAGGACCGGAACTCGGCGCAACGAGCCGGCCTCAAACTCGGTGCCGACCGACCAGTTGGTCGCGTCCTGCGCCGTCGCCGCCTCGCTGCCGAGCCCGTTCATCGCGCTCCACTGGACCCGTTCGACGTTCGCGGCCAGAACCGTGCCGGCGAAGCCCTGATACAACACCCCCGCGCCCAGTCGCCCGGGCAGGTTGGCACTGCGCAGCGTCGAGTCGCGCCGCAACGCGTTCAATGCGCCGCCGACCTTCCAGCTCGCGCCGACCAGCAAGTCCCGTGAAACACGCCAGTTAACGCCGAGCGCTGCCCCGACACCTTCGAATCCGATTCGGGTGGAGTCGAGCACACCGCCGAAGCGCAGGGTATCGGGAAACGCCCGTGTGCGCACGACACTGTGTTCGCCCGTCACCGCCAGAATTGCCGCGCCGAGCCCGAGTTTCTTCCAGGTCCATCCCGCGGCCAGTCGCAACTCCGTCATGGCACCGCGTGATTCCAGTCGATCGGTGGTGGGTACGGCGGTACCATCGATGATGGCCGATCCGGGTGACTCGGTGGTGAAGCTGCGGTCGAGCAACGTCGTGCCGGAAATCAGTAGTCCCACGCGCTTGACGCGCAGTCCTGCCGCGATGAGCGGAACGCGCTGCGCGGTCGAGTTCTCACGGATGTCGCCGAAGCGCACGGTGCGGAACTCCGGTTCGCCCTGGACGCTGATGATACTGTTCCCGATCTCGGCGACCGCGGCCGGATTTCGGGACGAGAGCAGATCAAACTCGCCCGTGGCGCCGGCCGCTCCGAGTGAGCGCGTACTGAGCCCGCCGGTGGGATAGCCAAATCCTTGCGCGCTCAATGCCCCTTGCGCCTGCAACGCCGTGCGAGGGAGAAGCACCACCACGACGCCGAAGACCGCCGCGCAGAAAATGGAGTGCCGCTGCAGTCTGATCATGGAATTGCGAACTCCGTTCGCGGCAAATAGGTAATGCGCAGACGTGGACGCAGCGCGGCGGGTGCTGAGAGATCGTGAAAGCGGATCTCTCCACCGAACGATCCTTCCCCATCGATCCGCAAGGCGATAAAGCGCGTGACACTCGAGTCGATTGTGCTCCAGCCACGCACCAGACTGACGATGTTGATGGCGCGCTGCCCGCTGTCCTGCGGAACGAATCGCACCGGGTTGACGCCGGCCAGCAGTCCGTTGGCCGCGAGCGACGTGGCCAGATAGAGGTCGGACACCGCGTTGGTCGACACGCCGATGAATGGCTGCACACCGATGGAGTCGCCGCGATCCGCGCTGAACGATGGCCGCTGTGTGAGCAACAGTTCCGCTCGTACGACGGTGCTCGATTCAACGATTGCACGCGGAACGGCGAAACGGAAATACGCGCGACGGGACGGCCAGGCGCCGACGCTGACGGTCCCGGACGGCACCGGTTCGGAGCCGCGAATCGTGAGTGCATAAACAGTGTATGCCAGCCGCAGCGCGTCATCGTTTTCGCTCCCCACGAACCCGGTGCGCGGCACGACATCCACCGGTCGGTAGCTGGTGTCGGAGGCGGGATCGAACGTGAGCCGAGGGGCGCCTTCACCTCCGGCGAACGCACCGAGGCGCAGCTGCGCATTGGCCGTGGACACAATGCGAACGCCCAGACGCACGCGTCCGGCGAGCGCGATGCGTTGCTCGACAAACGCATCCGGGATTGGAATGCGCAGCGAGTCGGCTAACGCGCCCGCCGGCACAATCACCTCGCTGAGCTTGCGGTCCGGACGAAACAAGGTCCGAATTACCGCGGCCGACGAATCCGATTCGGTGGTGTCCACGTTGAATAGTTCGACGGTAAACGCACCCTTCGCCTTCGAGCCCGTGGTGTCCACAAAAAATCGCAGCACGGTGGAGTCGATCGTCGTAATGGCTTCCTGCACCGGCTGATTGTTCGGGCTGAAGGTTGTTGGCAGGTTGTCAAAACGCACGATGACGTGCGTCTCAAGCGTATCTCCGCGCGAGGCCAGCAGTGCGCCGGTGGTGAGGCCGAGCACGGGATACGGGCCAAGCGTGGTATCGAGGTCGATGGCATTCAGAATGGTATCGACAAACGGCGCCTGCGCCTGCGGACACAAGAGCGGGCAGGCCGCACCACCTTGGAACTCTTCTGTGCACGCCGTCACCACAAGCACGGCGCCAACGAGGGCCGCCAGCAGACCGGCGCGAGACGTTCGGGGAGACAAAGGGGCCGCGCCGGAGAATGACGACGGCAGAAGACGAGACAGCAGCGAACGCTCAGGCATGCGCGAGCGATGAGGGCGTGAAGGGAAAAGGCAGCAAGTCGGCAAGCGACCACTGGGCAACCCGACCGTTGGCCGCCACGCTGTCGACCTCCAGTGCAGGTGCGAACTCAACAAGCGCCTGCCGACAGATACCGCAGGGCGGCGCTGGAACATCGGCGTCGGTCACGATGACGACGCGCACAAAATCACGAGCGCCAGAAGCCACGGCCGACGCAAGTGCGGCTCGCTCGGCACAGATGCCGGCTGGGTAACTCGCATTTTCGACGTTGCAGCCACTGAAGATGGCTCCGTCACGGGCCATGAGCACTGCCCCGACCCGGAAATCCGAGTAGGGAGCCCACGCACGCGCCTGCACCGACCGGGCCATCGCCGTCAGTACTTCCAGCGACGTGTCCGCTGCCGATGGACTCGACTCACTCATGCCAGCCCGCACGTGGCGAGAAACGACTGACCTTTACCGCGCCACGCGAGTCCAAACCACTCGGCCAGCGAGGCGCCGACGTCGGCGAACGTGTCACGCTCGCCCAGCGGACCGGGCCGCACGCGCGGCCCCGCGACGAGCACCGGCACCCGCTCGCGCGAGTGATCGGTGGACGGCGTGGTTGGGTCGTTCCCGTGATCGGCGGTAATAATGAGCAGGTCATCCTCCCGAAGGGCATCGAGCAGACGCGGCAGCACCGCGTCGAACGCGGTCAGTGCGTCGGCAAATCCGGGCCCGTCGTTCCGATGCCCGTACAACTGATCGAAATCTACCAGATTGGCGAAGCAGAACCCATGCCGATCTGAATCCAGCCACTGCATGAGGCGTTGGACACCATCAGCGTTGTCGAGGGTGTGCTCCGAGCGGAGATTTCTTCCGGCGAACAGATCGTCGACTTTGCCGATACCGTGGCGCGGAATGCCGGCCGCCGCGAGCTCGTCCAGAAGCGTGGAACCTGGAGCGGGCAGCGAGAAGTCCCGGCGGTTGGCCGTTCGCGTCCAGACTCCGCCCGCTCCCAGGAATGGCCGGGCGATCACACGCGAGACGTCGTGTGGCGGAACAAGTTGCGAACGCGCAATCTCGCAGGCCCGGTAGAGCTCCCCGAGCGGAATCCATTGCTCATGCGCGGCGACCTGAAAGACGGAGTCGGCCGACGTGTACACGATCCAACTGCCGGTCTCCCGCTGCGCCTCGGCGAACTGCGCAATCACGGCCGTGCCGCTGGCCACGGAGTTCGCCAGCACGCCGCGTCCCGTGGCCTCGACAAACGGCGCGAGCACCTCGGGCGAGAACCCGTGCGGATACGTGGGGAATGGCCGTTCAAGCTGGACGCCGGCGAGTTCCCAGTGTCCCGTGGTGGAGTCTTTTCCGGCCGACCGGGGAAGCGCCGCCGCCCAGGCCCCGGTCGGTGACGCGACCGCAGGCACGCCAAGGAGCGGGGCGATATGGCCTAATCCAAGGCTGGCGAGATTCGGCAGCACAAGGCCTCCCTGCTGCCGCGAGAGATTGCCCAGCGTGTCGCTGCCGCGATCGCCGTAGGCATCAGCGTCGGGCGCCTGCCCGATTCCCACACCATCGAGGATCAGCAGCAGTGCGCGACGGGTGGCGCGGTCGGGGAAGGCCTGTGATGTCATATGCGCTCCCGATACACGCGAGGGAGCCGTAAGCGCCATCCCACGAGCAACTCGTACGGAGAAAGGCCGCATCGCGATGCCACGTCATCGATCGTGAGTGTCGGCACGTCCTCACCCGGGGGCTTCCCGAGCACGGTGACGACGTCGCCCACGGCGCAGGAGACGTCCGTCACATCGAGCATGGTCATATCCATGGAAATCAGCCCCGTCACTGGCACCCGTCGTCCGTGCAGTACCATATCGGCGGAGTTCGACAGGGACCGCCGATACCCATCGCCGTACCCGATGCCCACGGTCGCGATGCGCGACGGACGCACCGCGGTCCACGTCGCGTCGTAGCCCACCGTATCTCCGGCCGCGACATCGCGCACGTCGATCACGCGCGCGTACACGTGCAACACCGGACAAAGGCGGAGCTCGCCCGCTGACGGCGACCCGTAGAGCGCGATGCCCGGGCGTGCGAGATCCCAAGCACCCGCTTCATCCGATTTGCTCTCGGCGCGCGCCGCCAACGCATGCGAGTTGTCGGCGTGGCGCAGGGTGGAAGTCGGCAGGGCGAGCTCGCGGCACGCGGCGTGGAAGCGTGCTTCCTGCACGGCCCGCGAGCCATCGTGTGACAGTGCGCTGTGGAAGTGTGTGAAGACGCCCTCCGGTGCATGCAGGGCCGTCACGGGCAGCAGCGAAGCGATGCCGCGCCAGTCGATGCCTGCCCGGCTCATACCCGTGTCGACGGCCAGATGCCACGGCGCGCGACTCGCCTCACACCACGCCGCTATATCGGTCGCACGATGCAGCGCTGGCGTGAGGCGCGCCACGCGCATTGCAGCATGCTCCTCGGCGAGCACCGGCGAACAACAGAGCACACGACCGGTCCATCCGTACGCGCGCAGGGCCTCACCTTCAGCGACGGTGGCAACGCCAAGCGCCCACGGCGCGCACGGCGCCGGAAGCGCAGCAAAAACGCGCGTCAACGCCTCTGCGCCAAGCCCGTAGGCGTCGGCCTTGACCATGGGGACAAGCGGGACGCCCGCGACTTCGCGCAGTCGCGTTACATTTGCACGCAATCCAGCAAGATCGATTTCGCACCACGCGCGAGCGTGCATTGATGCCCCTGATCCGGATACCGGTTCGTATATTGCCGCGTCGCGCGCGAATGATGATCAACCGGCGAGTCTAGGCACGGGAGCAACAGGATGCAAGATAACCAAGCGGGACCAACGGCTCGGCTTCCAAACGAGACACGCCGGCAGCTCGATGACGCACTGGCGCTCATGCGGGATCTGCGCGCGCGTTGTGAGTGGGACGCGGCGCAAACGCACACGTCGCTTCGTCCGTACCTCGTGGAAGAAGCGGCTGAGGTCGATGACGCGATCGCCGAAGGCAACGACGGTACACTCCGCGACGAACTGGGTGATGTGTTGCTGCAGGTCTTGTTTCACGCCGTCGTGGCCGAAGAGCGCAGTGCATTCGACATCGAAGACGTGGCCGGCGCACTGATTGCGAAGATGCGGGCGCGGCATCCCCATCTGTACGGCGATGGCGTGAAGCGCGGGTGGGAGTCGATGAAAGCGCAGCATCGCCGCTTCATCGACGAAGGACTCGCCAAAGGGCTCCCCGCCCTGCACCGTGCGCAGCGCCTTCAGGATCGGGCGGCGGGCGTGGGCTTTGACTGGCCCGATGCGACGGGACCGCTGGCGAAAGTGCGGGAAGAAGTTGAAGAGGTCGCCGAGTGGATTGCCGCGGACGGCAGCGTTGCGGAGCCGGCGAAGTTGGAAGCGGAGCTTGGAGATCTGTTGTTCGCCGTCGTCAACCTGTGCCGCAAAGCTGGCCTGCATGCGGGGTTGGCGCTTGATGGCGCGAACCAGAAGTTCGTCCGACGCTTTCGTGGGATGGAGGAGATCGCCGAGGCGCGTGGGGTTGTGTTTCGGGAACTGCCGCTGGAATCGCAGGACGCGCTGTGGGACGAGGTGAAGCGCGGCGAATAGCGACCAGCAGAACAGCGGCGCAGCGAACGCCCGACACCGAGCGGCACCACTGCACCACAGGCTTACGGGCGCAGCCGATGCATCATCCGTGGGAAAGCAATTACTTCGCGAATGTGGTGCAGGCCGCAGATCCATCCGATCGTGCGCTCGAGCCCAAGACCGAAGCCGGAATGCGTGAACGTACCGTACTTGCGCAGGTCCAGATACCAGCCGTACTCGTCAACCGGCAGCCCTTCCTCGTGGATGCGCCCCAGCAGCCGGTCGTAATCGTCCTCGCGCTGCGAGCCACCGATGATTTCGCCGTAGCCTTCGGGCGCGAGCAGATCGTCGCACAACACGGTGCGCGTGTCCGCCGGATTCTCCTTCATGTAGAACGCCTTCGCCTGCTTCGGATAATTCATCACGAACACCGGGCGGTCGTAGTCGGCCACGATGAGCGCTTCGTCTTCGGCGCCGAGATCCTCGCCCCAAGTGGTGGTGCTGCCTTTGCCGTTGATGAGTGTGATCGCGTCGCTGTAATCGAGCCGGATGAAATCACCCGTCACCTTCTCGAGCATCGTCGTGTCGCGCTCCAGCAACTTGAGCTCTTCGGCTTTGCGCTCCAGTACGCGACCCACGAGATACTGCACGAACTCCTGTTGCAGCCGCATGTTGTCGTTCGAATCGTACCACGCCATCTCCGGTTCGATCATCCAGAACTCGGTGAGGTGTCGACGCGTCTTGCTCTTCTCGGCACGGAACGTGGGGCCGAACGTGTAGATGCGGCCAAGCGCGGCCGCGAGTGCTTCGCCATAGAGCTGACCCGTCTGCGCGAGAAAGGCCATGCCCTCGTCGAAGTATTCGGTGGCAAACAGTCCCGCGCGTTCGCCAATGGCGCCGGTCAGAATCGGTGTATCGCAGCGTGTGAAGTCGCGTGCGTAGAAGAAATCGTGTACCGCCTGCTCAAGCTCGTGACGAATGCGCATGATCGCGGCCTGACGCGGACTGCGCAGCCAGAGATGGCGATTATCGAGCAGGAAGTCGATCCCGTGTTCTTTGGGCTGGATCGGATAATCGAGCGGACTCGCGCCCACGATGACAAGATCAACGACGCCGAGTTCGTGCCCGCCGGGCGCGCGCGCGTCGGCGCGGACTTCACCGGTCACGGCCAGCGAGGTTTCCAGCGTCAGCGCGGCAAACCGTTCCCAGACCTCAGCCGGCACTTGCGATTTCACGAGCACGCACTGGAGAATGCCCGAGCCGTCGCGCATCACGACGAAGGCCACCTTACCACTGGAGCGGACGTGCGTCACCCAGCCACGTACGGTGACGGTGGCGGCCACGTGGGCATGCAGCTCGGCGATTCGGGAAGACGGATGGCTCACGGCGCGGTCGGGTAAAGGTGAGCGCGTAAGCTATGGCAGGCTGCTCCGTCCCGGCAACGGAGCCCGACAATCACGACGCGGAGGCGACCGGCATGCTGGCCGCGAGCTCCGCCCACCCATCTCCGGCATAACGACATCGCTCACAACCCTCGCAATCCGAGGCGATGCGACCGTGGCGACGGCCATGGCATCGGCCTCGAGCAGGGTGAGTGCATGCCGACCATGCTCAGCGACCGCCACCTGATAAGCCCGTCGCTCCAGAATCTCGCGCACGAGGCGACGGACGCCGGGCTCGGTCGTACAGAAGGGCTCGAATATCCGCGAGCGGACGTCGGACGCCGTCTCGAGCGTCCGAGCCGCACTTCCGGCTTGCCCCGTGACGCTGCTTCGCTCCCGCTCATACAGCAACCGGCCGTACCCGGCGTCCGTGGCCCAGCCGGAGAGCGCACACCGCGCGGCCACGGCCAGGGCGACGAGCCAGGAGGTGCGAAGGGGAAGCAGGCGCATGCTGCGGATTCAGGGACGTGGGCGGGACGTGGGCGGGTCGGTCGCGTGGACCGACGGTGGTGCCGCTGAGCGTCTCGGCAGCGGGCGGGCCCTGGTGGAGCGTCAATCGCCCAGCGCGCACGCGGCCGGCTTGACAATCCAGTAGTTGCCTAGTTAGTTGATTGTATGAATATGCCACTTACCTCCCCGCGGGATCGGCGCCGCCGCGCTGCGCGATCACGTTCCACACGGCGCGGTCCGCTGGTTCAGGTCGCGATCCTCGCCGCACTGCCGTGGCTCGCCACGGCCACGGCCGCCGGTCAGTCACCCACGCTGCAGCTGCGCGACGTGCTTGCCGCCGTCGACGCACACGGCTTTGGCTCGCGCGCCGCACGCGCCGACGCCCGCGCCGCCGACGCCAACGTGACCGCCACCTTGCCCGGCTTCCTCCCCCAGTTGCGTGCGGAAGCCGGCTCGGCCAGAACCACCGATCCGATCGGCGTCTTCGGCGCCAGGCTCCGCCAGCGCGCCGTCACGCCGGCCGATTTTGATCCCGCCACCCTGAACCGGCCCGACGCGCTGTCCATCACCACCGGCGCGCTGGTGCTCGAACAACCGATCTTCGCGCCGCAGGCGCTGCTTGGTCGTCGCGCGGCGTCACTGGCCGCTCAGGCCACACGGGCCATGACCGAGCGTCACGTCGAAACGGCGCAGCTTGAGGCAACACGCGGCTACTACGGCGCGGTCGTCGCGAACGCGAGCGTTGCGGCACTAGACTCGGCCGTCGCGGCCGCCACCGCGCATGTGGCACAGGCGGCGACACTCGAGCGCAATGGCGTCGTCACGCGATCCGATGTGCTACTCGCCCAGGTTCGGCTCAGCGAGCTGCAGGCACAACGTGCGAGCGCGAGCGGAAACGCGTTGATGGCACGCCTCGCCCTGGCCGTGCAGATGGGACAGCCGGCGGACACGGCGCGCACGCTCCCCCTCGTGCTACCTGCTTCGGCGACGCTGGCCGCGGTGGTGGCCGAGGAACGCGTGCAGGACGCGGACCTGCCGAACCGGCCTGATGTGCGTGCGGCACGCCTTGGCGCGCAGGCCGCACGCGCCGATGTGCGACGCGCGACCGCACGATGGCTCCCCACGGTGGGCGCGATCGTGCGTTCGGATTGGGCCGCCGTCAATCAGCCGTTTGCCGGCTCACCATTCTGGACGGCGGGGCTGATGATAACGGTACCCGTGTTCAGCGGCGGCGGTGATCTGGCGGACCGGCAGCGCGCGGTGGCGCAGTCGGGGGCGGCTGAGGCGCGTGCCGAGGGCGCGGCGGCCATGGCCAGCCTCGAAGCCGCACAGGCACGCATTCAACGCACGGTCGCCCTCGAACGGATGCGTATCGCCGACCGCGCCTACGAGCAATCGCGCGAGGCGCTGCGCTTGGTACAGCGCCGCTACGACGGTGGCTTGGCCGCCATCACGGAACTGCTCGATGCGGGCGCCGCTCGCAGCGCAGCTGAACTCTCCACGCTGGCCGCGCGCCACGACGTGCTGGTGGCCATCGCCGCTGAGCGAATCGCTCTTGGCCTCGACTTCACTCCTCTTCTGGCACTCGACCGATGACTCCCATACGTACTTCCATGCGAACGGCAGCGCTCTTCCTTGTCTCTGCTCCGGTGTTGGCCGCCTGTGCCAGCGACACGCCCAAAGCGGAGGCGACCGCGGTGCGCACGACGGTGTCCACCGAAGCACTGCGCGCCATCACGGTGATTGACAGCGTGCTTCCGGATGTCTCCGAAGCCGTGGGCACCGCGTCACCGCTCCTGAGTTCCACGATGTCCACCAAACTGATGGCCACGGTAAGCGCGGTCCATGTGCAGGCCGGCGATCGCGTGCGACGCGGCGATCTGCTCGTCTCGCTGGACGTTCGCGACATCGATGCCAAAGCATCGCAGGCAAGCGGCAACCTGGCTGGCGCGGAAGCGATGTTGGCCGATGCCGAAATTCAGGTCGCACGCATGCGTGCGCTCTACGCCGACAGCGCCGCACCCAAGGCGCAACTCGATGCGGCCGAAGCCGGCCTCGCGCGCGCACGCGCCGCAGTACTCGGCGCACGCGGCGGTGTCGCGGAAGCGGCCGCGGTGCGCGCGTACGGTGCGGTTCGCGCGCCCTTCGATGGTGTGGTGACGCAGCGCTTCGTAGATCCGGGGGCATTCGCCGCACCGGGCGCACCGCTCATCATGGTGCAGCAGTCGGGATCGCTGCGCGTCACCGCGCTGGTACCGCCGGCGGCCGCGATGCGTGCGGCACGCGGTGCGAAGGTTGACGTGTTGATCGAGGGCGTTGCCACTACTGGGACGATCGAGGGCGTTGTGGCCGCGCCCAGCGGCGGACTGTACACCGTGAATGTCATCGTGCCCAATCGGGACGGTGCGTTCGCGTCGGGTGGTTCGGCTACGGTGTTCCTGCCGGGCGGTGAGCGTATCGTGCGGTTGATTCCGGCCGCGGCGGTGACACGCGAGGGTGATCTGACGGGCGTGCTCATCCGCGCGAACGATGTGACGGAGCGGCGCTGGGTCCGTCTCGGCCGCACGCGTGGCGCGCTCGTAGAAGTGTTGTCCGGCGTTGATGCCGGCGATGTGGTGATGGTTCGCGACTCCTCGGCGGTGCAATCATGATGGGTATCGCCGGTCGCGTTGCCAAGTCGTTTCTCAACAGCAAGCTGACGCCGCTGATCACGGTGGCATCGCTGCTGGTTGGTGCAATCGGCCTCGCGGCAACACCTCGTGAAGAAGAGCCGCAGATTTCGGTGCCCATGATCGATGTGTTCGCGGCGTTGCCGGGGGCGAGTGCGGGCGAAGTTGAGCAGCAGGTCATCAAGCCGCTGGAACAGGCGCTCTACGAGATTTCCGGCGTAGAACACGTGTACGCGATGAGCAGTGACGGCGGTGGCATGATCACCGCGCGCTTCACGGTGGGCGCCGATCAAACCGAAAGCGTCGCCAAGGTGCATGCGAAGGTGTTCTCGCGCATGGACGCGTGGCCGATGGGAGCGCCGCCGCCACTGGTACGCCCACACGCCATCGATGACGTGCCGATTCTTGCCCTCACGGTGTCGGACGCCAACGCCGAACCGGGCGTGGTACGTCAGGTAGCGGCGCAGATTGCCGAAGAGTTGCGCACCGTGCCCGATGTCGCGCAGGTGTTTCTGGTGGGTGGAGAGCCGCGACAGGTACAGGTGCTCATCGATCCCGCTCGCCTGGCGGCCACGGGCGTGACACCAGGCGAGATTGCGCAGGCCCTGATGGGTGCGAATGCGCGGATGCAGGCGGGTGAGTTCACCACTGGCAATCAAGCCGTGCGCGTCGATGTGTCGGCGGCATTCACCAGCGCCAACGACGTGGGTGACGTGATCATTGCCGTGCGCAACGGTCGCGTCATCGCGTTGCGTGATGTGGCGCGCATTATCGATGCGTTCGGTGAACCCACGAACTATGTGACCACAGCGTCCGGCGCCGGCGAGCCACGTTCGGCGGTCACGATCGCCGTGGCGAAGCGCGCGGGTTCGAACGCCACGGCGGTGGCGCACGCGGCGATTGCGCGGCTCGAGCAGTCGCGTGGTCGCGTGGTGCCGGAAGGCATGCAGGTGGATGTCACGCGCGACTACGGTGAGACCGCGGCCGAGAAGGCGTCGGAACTCATTCTCCACCTCGCGATCGCCACGCTGTCGGTCACCGCACTCGTGTGGATATTTCTGGGATGGCGCGAGGCCGTGGTGGTGCTGGTGGCCGTGCCCGTCACGCTCGCGTTGACGCTGTTTGTGTACTACCTGATGGGTTACACGCTCAACCGCATCACACTGTTCGCGCTCATTTTCTCGATTGGTATTCTGGTCGACGACGCAATCGTGGTGGTGGAGAACATCGCTCGGCATGTGGCGATGCGTGACCGGCCAGCCGATGTGGCGGCGATCGAAGCCGTTGACGAGGTCGGTAATCCCACGATCCTGGCCACGTTCACCGTCATCGCGGCGATTCTGCCGATGATGTTCGTCTCCGGAATGATGGGACCGTACATGCGCCCGATTCCGGTCGGGGCATCGGTGGCGATGCTGGCATCACTCGGTGTGGCGTTCATCGTCACCCCGTGGCTCGGCTACCGCCTGCTGCGTGGCCATGTCCCCAAAGCCGGAGCGCACGGCGGTTCAGCGCACGGCGGTTCAGCGCACGGCGGTGACGAGAGCGATGTGCTGAAGGCCGGGTTCGGCAGGTTTTACGCACGCATCATGAGGCCGTTGATTGAGCGCCCCTCCACGCGAATGGCGTTCTACGCCGGCACCATGGTGCTGCTGCTCGGTTCGATGGTGCTGGTGGGCGTGGGCGCAGTGCAGGTCAAGATGTTGCCGTTCGACAACAAGTCGGAGTTCCAGGTCGTGCTCGACTTCCCGGAAACCACGACGCTCGAAACGACGCTCGCCGCCTCGGAGGCGATTGCGCGCGAACTGCGCACGGTCCCTGAAGTCACGAGCACGCAGGTGTACGCCGGTACGTCAGCGCCATTCAACTTCAACGGTCTGGTGCGACACTACTTCCTGCGCCGCGGTGCGAATGTGTCGGACATCCAGGTCAATCTGGCGGCGAAGCAGGATCGCTCGCGTCAGAGTCACGAGATTGCCGTAGCCGTCCGTCCCATGGTGGACTCGATCGCGCGTCAGTACGGGGCCAGTGCCAAGGTCGCCGAGATTCCGCCGGGTCCGCCGGTGCTCTCGACGTTGGTCGCCGAGATCTACGCGGCCGATGACTCCACGCGTCTGGAAGCGGCGCGCAAAGTGAAGACGGTATTTGAATCGACCGCGGGCGTGGTGGACGTGGACTGGACGGTGGAATCGCCGTCGGCGCAGATGGCGTTCCGTGTGGACCGCGCGGCAGCAGCGCGCGCCGGTGCCGATGTCCCGCTGCTCACGCAAACCGTGGCGATGGCGGTGAGCGGTATGCCGATGGGCACACTGCAGTCCGCGACGTCACGTGAGCCCGTTGCGGTCGTCCCGCGTCTTGATATCGCGGATCGTTCGAGCGTGGAACGGTTGCTGGCGCTGCCGGTGACAACCGCGATGGGTCCCCAGCCGCTGGGTCGCTTTGTGCAGGTGGACTCGTCGGTGCGTGCGTTGTCGCGGTATCGCAAGAATCTG
The DNA here is from genome assembly GCA_038224035.1 of Gemmatimonadales bacterium. GTDB lineage: Bacteria > Gemmatimonadota > Gemmatimonadetes > Gemmatimonadales > Gemmatimonadaceae > JAABRT01. Next base: position 762 of record JBBRFQ010000015.1, on the reverse strand, counting down.
CGGCCGGTGATCTATGTGACGGCCGATGTCGCGGGTGAAGTGGAAGCACCGGTCTACGCGATTCTCACCATGAACAAGATGCTCGACACGCTGCAGGTCGCCGGTGCACAGATCACGCGATACAACGCTGTGCAGCCTGACCGACTGGATGAGACGGCGGTCAAGTGGGACGGCGAGTGGCAGGTGACGATTGAAGTGTTCCGCGATCTGGGCATCGCGTTTGCAGTGGTACTGGTGCTCATCTACGTACTGGTCGTGGCGTGGTTCCAGTCCTTCTCCACACCGCTGGTGATCATGGCGCCGATTCCACTCACGCTCATTGGCATTCTGCCGGCGCACGCGATCACCGGCGCGTTTTTCACGGCAACGTCAATGATTGGTATGATCGCCCTGGCGGGCATCATTGTGCGCAACTCGATTCTGCTCGTGGATTTCATTCAGCTCGCCGAGGAGCGCGAGCGGCCTCTGGTGCAGGCAGTGCTTGAAGCGGGCGCGGTACGCTTCCGTCCGATTGCCCTGACCGCCGCGGCGGTTGTGATTGGCGGATTGGTGATGGTGCTCGATCCGATTTTCCAGGGGCTGGCGGTGGCGCTGGTTGGCGGCGCGATCGTGGCCACATTGCTCACCATGGTGGTGGTGCCGCTCCTGTACTGGGAGCTGCGCCGCCGAACGGAGGCCCGTGATGTCGAAACTACTGCTCATGATGTACTCAGGCGCGAACCCGCAGCGCATCTCGTTGGTGCTTGAGGCGCACGACGCGCC
>JBBRFQ010000014.1:0-35381 GCA_038224035.1 Gemmatimonadales bacterium | reverse complement strand
TACGCGAAGGGCATCGCGATCACAGACACGCAAATGAGCCGCTTACAGCTCACGCCCCATACGTTTCACGGCGACTGGAACTACACACTCCACCCGACTCGCACGAAACGCGTGTGAGTCAGTTATTTCTTCACAAGCCCTAACTCCTCGCCAGCGTGGGACAGCGGCCCGTCACCACACGAGCGCCCGCGGCAACGCGCTACACGAGCGCCGCTTCGCGCCCCAATGCATGCAGCAGTCCGTGCGCCACGTCGTGCAGGGGCAACACCTCTGTGGCCGCGTCAAGTTTGATCGCTTCGCGCGGCATTCCCCAGACCACCGATGTCGCTTCGTCCTGTGCGATCGTGTGCGCCCCCGCGTCGCGTAGCGCCAGCATGCCCTTGGCGCCGTCGGCGCCCATTCCCGTGAGCAGCGCGGCCACCACATTGCGTCCCGCACAGCGGGCCAGACTCTGAAACGTGACGTCGACGGCTGGACGCTGATGATGCACCTTTGGTCCGTCTTTCACTCTCGCCACCCAGCGCGCGCCGCTGGCCTGAATCACCAGATGCTTTCCACCGGGTGCCACCAGAGCGAGTCCGGGTGCGAGCACGTCACCATCACGCGCTTCACGCACGGACATCGCGCAGATGGAGTCCAGCCGCTTGGCGAACGACAGCGTGAAATGCTCGGGCATGTGCTGCACGATCACCGTCGCCGGTGCATCCACCGGAAAGCGTCGTAACACCGCTTCGATCGCCTGCGTGCCGCCGGTGCTCGCACCGATCGCAATCACCTTGTGCGTCGAGTCGAGCGAGGCGATGGCGGGGGCGCGTCCGGGCAAGTCCACGACAGGTTCCACCAGCCGGCTCACGCGCGCGCGCGCAGCTGCGCGCACCGCGCGCACCAGCTCGTCCGTGACCTCGGCGGTGGCCTGCATCGCGCCTGGCTTGGCGATCACATCCACGGCGCCGAGCGCGAGCGCACGGAGCGCCGCATCGGAGTTTTGAGGCGTGACTGAACTGACCACAACCACCGGCAGCGGGAAGTGACGCATGAGCTTGGCCAAAAACGACAGGCCATCCATGCGCGGCATTTCCACGTCGAGCGTGACGACGTCAGGGCGCAGCGCGACGATGCGCTCACGCGCGACGTACGGATCGGTGGCCGTGCCGACGACCTCGATATCCGGATGACGATCGAGTGCCTCGGTGAGGATGCGCCGCACGAGCGCGGAATCGTCTACGACGAGCACGCGAATCACGCCGGATCGCGAACGTTCGCCCGGCCCGGCGGCATTCATGCGGTCGCGTGCTCCGGTCGCGTGGCCGCGAGCCATTCAAGTCCGGTGAACACGAACAACTCGGCCTGTGCACGACCGTCCTCCACGCCGAAGCTGACACTCGTGATCGATGCATCGCCATCACGCGCGTCGGTCGTGTCCGCGCGCCACTGTGGCGCGTCAAGGCGGAACACTGCCTCGGAGCCCGCCAGCATCGGCAGCAGATTGCCGCATACGACATTGGCGATTTCGCCCAGTGCGTCGCGTTGCATCGGCCGGTGCTGGGCCGCATCCTCGCCCATCATGTTGGAGGCAATGACGGGCAACAGATTCGACGATGCGCGGATGACCAATCGACCGCGCATCGGGCCGTGGAAATCCACTGCGGCGATTGCATCAAGCGGCGACTCCCCGTCAGGGATTGTGGACTCGTCCTCGAGGCAGAGGAACGCCAGCTCCTCAAAAGTCGAGACTGTCGCTTGTCGCAGCAGCTGTTCCGTAGTATTCGACATCGGTCACTCCGGTGACGCGCAAAATGGTATCGCGCAAGGTTTCGGGCGGGAACGGCTTGTGAACGATCGCGGCACCCATGGCCTGCAACGCGGCGAGCCGGGTGCCGCTGCCTTCGGTTGAGACAATGATGACCGCGAGATCGCGCGTGCGTTCGTCGGCGCGGATCAGCCGGAGCATTTCCTCTCCGTTCATCACCGGCATGTTGACGTCGAGGAGCAGCAGGTCCACCCACGCCTCGTTGATGAGGCGCAAACCGACTTCGCCGTTCGGCGCTTCGAGGATAGAGGCGATCGGCAGCCCGCTCAGCTTGAGCGTGCGCCCGATCATGGCGCGCATGACGGCGCTGTCGTCGACAATCAGTACGTTGAAAGCCATTGGCGTAGGGGTCAGAGCGGAGACTCGGCGCCGTTCACCTTGAGCGTGACCGCTCCGGTGGCGACATCGAGCCACATGGTACGGGAGGTCTGAACACCACCCGTTTCCTGCGCGTGTACGAGCACGCCGTTTTTCCAGAGCAGTTTGCGCAGGGCAATCATGTTGCGCTTGCCGATCTGGAACCGGTCGCCTTCTTCGGTGGCGCCGGCATGCGCACCGCCGGCCACTTTGACGATCATGCGTTCCTTCCTGGCACCGAGCCGATAGCACTCTTTGAACAGCAGCGGGACGCCGGAGTCGACGAACATGGCCGGCTTGGCCTGCATCTTGGCCGGATCGATCGTGCCGGTCGGCAGCATCACGTGCAACAGGCCGCCAACACCCGCCACGGGATCGTGCACCGAGATACCGAGGCAACTGCCGAGTGCGTACGTAATCAGGCGCGCGGCGGGATCGTTGGAGACTTTGACATCCGCGACGCCGACCACGTCGTTGGTCGCGCGGACACGCGCGGCAGGAGCCGGCGTGGCGGCGGCAAGACGGCTAGCGGACATACACGGCCGGTTGCACGTAGCGGAATCGATGTTCGAGTCCGGTCAGGCTTTCGGAGTGCCCCACGAACAAGTATCCACCCGGTCGCAGCAGCGCCCAGTAGCGCTCGACCAGTGCCTGTTGTGTCGGTTTGTCGAAATAGATCATGACATTGCGGCAGAGAATCGCATCGAAGGGTCCGCGCATCGGCCACGATTCCATCAGATTGAGTCGCCCGTACTGAATCATGTCGCGTAGCACGGGCAGGGCTTCAAAGCGCGCCCCACCCGAATCCGGCGTCGGACGCCAGTATTTCTGTAACACGGCCCGCGGCACTTCGCTCAAGCCATCGGCGCCGTACACGCCGGCCCTCGCCGTCGACAGCACGCGATGACTGATATCGGTGGCCAGAATGCGCGCCGCGCGCGCGGCGGGTTGCGAGAGTGTTTCGTTGAGCAGCATCGCGAGCGTATACGGCTCTTCACCGGTTGAGCAACCGGCACTCCACAATCGCACCGGATGCGTGCACGCGGGCAGCACGGTATCCTGCAGAAAATCGAAGTGCGCCTGCTCCCTGAAGAAGCTGGTTTTGTTCGTCGTGAGCACGTCGACCATCTCGGTGAACTCACGTTTCGACGGATCGCTGACGACGACGTGGAGATAGCTCTCAAAATCATTGAGCCCCAGCAGGCGCAGCCGTTTCGCGAGGCGCGCACGCACGAGACCTTCCTTTCCTGCGCGCATCCGGATGCCGCAGTGATCGTGCAGCATCGTGATGATGCGCTCGAACTGGGCAGGCGACAGCGTAGCCTCGCCCAGTTGACCGGGCGCGGACAGCGTTACGGACATGTGTGGTTCTCGAAAAACGTGAACAACCGAACTCAGGCGGCGCCGCTTGCAGCGAGTTGCTCAATGGCCGCCAGCTCGGCGGATTCCAGCACCTTGTCAATATCGACCAGCAGTTTCACACGCCCGCCAGCCTTGCCGATGCCGAGCAGGAACTCCGTACGGATGCCCGCGCCGAAGCTCGGTGCATCTTCAACTTCGTGGTCGGCGATCGCCACCACTTCACTGACGCGGTCCACAATGACACCGGTCTGCACGCCCTTCATCTGTACGACGATGATGCAGGCGTCGCGCCCTTCTTCGACGACCATCTCGAACTTGGTGCGCAGGTCGGTGATGGGGATGACCTTGCCGCGCAGGTTGATCACACCGCGCACGAAGTTTGGTACCCGAGGCACGCGCGTGATCGGCTGCATCCCGATGATCTCACTTACTTTCAGAATCTCGAGTCCGTACTCCTCGTCGCCAAGAAAGAACGTGAGGTACTTGCCCGACCGGCTGTCCGTCGGGGCGGTTGTCGCTTTCGTGCTGCTCATGGCCAATGCTCAGAAGTTCGGGGTGACAAGACGGTCGGTGTTTCGCCGCGTCCGGGCAAATCTCGGCACGATGCGACAGCGAGTTGATTCGGTGTACAGGTCGTGAGCCGCTCAGGCCGCGTACGCGCGACGGGCACGTTCGGCACTGTGCCGGTGCAGTGACGGCCCATGGCCCTGTGCGAGCGCCACGGTCTCCGTCACGTCGAGAATGAGTCCCACGCGGCCATCGCCCAGAATCGCGCCGCCGCTCATCCCTGGCACCTTGCCAAGCGAATCACCGAGTGTCTTGGCGACCACTTGCTGCTGTCCGAGCAGTTCGTCCACCAGCAGCGCGGTGCGCTTGTCACCGTCGCCCACAATCATGAGCAGCCCCTCAAGCGGACTCTGCACCGCATCCGGCACATCGAACAGCACGTGCAGTCGTGCGATCGGCATCAGCTCGCCGCGCAACAACACCACTTCACCACGGCCGACGATGGTCGAGAGCATCGACGGCTCCGGTCGGAAGCTCATGTGGATGTGCGTCGTGGGCACGACGAACCGTTCCTGCCCGACGCGCACCAGCATGCCATCGGTGACGGCCAGGGTAAGCGGCAGGCGAATCACGAAGGTCGTGCCCGTGCCCGGCGCCGAGCTGATGTCGATGCGACCGCGGATCGTTTCCAGATTCCGGCGCACGACGTCCATGCCGACGCCGCGTCCGGAGATGTCCGTGACCTTGTCTGCCGTGGAGAAGCCCGGTGCGAAGATGAGGTTGAAGACATCACTGTCCGTCATCCCCTTGTCCGACTCGATCAATCCCTTCTCAATGGCCTTCGCGACGATCTTCTCGCGGTGCAATCCGCGGCCGTCGTCGGCCAGCTCCACCACGACATTGCCTGACGCGTGATAGGCGTGCAGTCGCACCGAGCCGGTGCGCGCTTTGCCGTTGGCGAGCCGCTCCTCGGGACCCTCCACGCCGTGATCCACCGCATTGCGCACCATGTGCACGAGCGGATCACCAAGCAAGTCGGCCAGATGACGGTCGATTTCGACGTCGTCGCCGGTCACGGAGAACGCCACTTCTTTGCCAGCCTTGATCGCGGTGTCGCGAATGACGCGCGTGAGCTTTTGGAACGTGGGCCGCAGCTCCACCATGCGCATCGACATCGACAGATCCTGCAACTCACGCACAATCTTGCCGGCGTGCGTGACCTTGCGTACCAGCTCATGCTGTCGCGTGCGGTCAAGTTCTTCATCGCCGGCGATAATCGTTTGCGCAATGACGAGTTCGCCAACCATGTCGATCAGGCGATCGAGACGGTCGGTGCGAACGCGAATCGTGGTGTCGGATGTGACGTCAGTGCGACGACGCGCCGGATGGTCGGCCTGCGAATAGACGGGCGCGCCATCGGGCGCGGGCGTTGATGCCGGTGTCGGCGCAGCGATCGGCGCCGCACCAACCCGCGCCGGATCATACGTCGCCAGCGCGTGCAACAGCGCATCGTAGCCATCCGGCAGTCCGATCATGCCTGAGCCCGCGGCCGCCTCCTTCACGCGATCAAGCAGCGACTTCAGCATGTCGCTCGATTGCAGCGAGAGTTCGGCACACGCCCTCGTGTACGCGATTTCCGTGTCGCGAACACGACTGAGCAGCGATTCTGCTTCGTGCGCGAAGGCCGCCACCCGCCCGAGGCCGAGAAATGCCGAGGTCCCCTTGACGGTGTGAAACGCACGGAAGACGGTGTTGATCGCCTCTTCGTGCGACGGATTCGCCTCCAGTTCAAGCAGCGCCGCCTCGGCGCCCACGAGGCACTCCATGCTCTCGGTGATGAAATCGCCTAGCAGATCAAGATCGGTGTCGCTGGGTAGTGCATCGAACGCCGGATCGTGCGCGACCACGGCGGCCGGTGTGGGGGCCGGTGCGGCGGATGCGAGCGAGGCGCTCGATGCGTCCGGTACGTCAACCGCCTCCGCGATGTCCGCCGGCGGGTCCAGCGGAATGTCGATCACCGCGTCGATGCGAGCGGGTGTGTGGCGTGACGCACGTGTGTTGCCACCGCGCGCTTTCGCACGCGGGGTTGGCGCGTTCAGCTCCGCGGCGTCGGCCGCCGCCACGGCCGTTTCGAGCGACCGGCTGATGTCGGTGAACACCGCCTCTGCGTTGGTGGCGCTTCGGTCGAGCAACGTGCCGAGCAATCGTGCCGCGCGCGCGACATGCGGCTGCGCGCTGATGGGCACCTTGTTTTCGAACACCAGTGTGGTGAGTGCTTCGCGGAGGCGACCCAAATCGTCCAGGTCGCTTGCTTCCAGTTGAAGCAGCAGCGTTGCAGCGTCGTCGAGCGTTAAATGAGACACGTGGCGTGCGTCGCGTGGGTGATTGACGTGCCGCGCACGTCATGGCGACGCACGCATTCGAGTGCAAGTATCGTCCGCTGCGCGGATTTGTTGAGCGCCAACGCACGCGGGGCGGCTCTCGTGCTGAGAGCCGCCCCGCGTGCAGCCGTACCATGTGATGTAAGCGGCGCGGCACGCCGCGCGAACGATCGGAGCTACGCCGCCGGCGCGCGCACCGCGGTAAATATTTCGTCGGCCAATGCCTGACGTGATTCCGGGTCGCGCGTCGTGGCGTTGGGATCATACGTCCGCACATCCGGCGCATCATGTTCCGGGTGGTACTGTTCGACGACATCAGCGTTTGCGTCGAACAGACGCGCCACATCAATCAATCGCGTCTCCATCTCGACGAGCACCGCGGAGGCATGCGCCAGCTGTTGCGACGTGATATCCTGAAACTGGAGCGCGCCCATCATCAGAAACAGTTCGTCGCGCAGGCCGCCGCGAACAGCCGATGCCCGCTCACGGTCCGGCGTCGGCTCAGCGTCAATACCGTCGAGTTCATCGACCATCTGCGACGCGCGGTCACATGCGTCCATGATATTGATCGCCGCGTCCTCCGTCGCCGACGTCACTTCACGGATCTTCTCATGCGTGGACGCCAGCTTCTCCAGCGCCGTGGATTCGATCGCCGCGCGCGTTTCGCGCAAGCGGGACAGGACACCAAGGATCTGGGCGTTCGCCCGTTCAAGAATTGCCGGCAACTCGGAGAGTCCCCCTCGATTGCTGGGCTTAGACGGGGCTGGCTCGATGTCCGGGGCGTCGTCGCGAAGTCCGCGCAAGCCGTGATCGACCAGTCGCAGCGCCGCCTCCGTCTCGTACAGCACTTCCTGTGTGCGGTGAATGCTCATCGTTCGTCCGTGGATCAGGCTGCGGCGGCTGGGAGAAGCGCGTCGATCTTCTCCTTCAGCACCTGGGGGGTGAACGGCTTGACGATGTAGTTGTTCACGCCCGCTTCCATCGCCGTGAGTATGTCTTCCTTCACACTACGCGCCGTGACCATCAATACCGGCACCGTCGCGCCGTCCGGACGCGCCCGAAGCGCTCGCGTGAAGTCGGTGCCGCTCATGTTCGGCATGTTCCAGTCGGTGATGACAAACGTCACCGACGCATCGAAGCGGGCGAGTGCCTCCTGGCCATCGCCAGCTTCCACCGTGTTGGTGAAGCCGATGCGCTGCAGCGAGTTCACGACGATTCGCCGCATGGTTGCGGAATCATCGACAACGAGGAACTTCATGACGCGGTGTCTCCGGCTGTGGAACGTTCAGTGAGGGCGCGGCGACCTAAAGGTCGCCGCGCTGCAGAATGCGGCGGGCCACCTGGTCCACCACGTCAAGCGTGTTGTACGCGCCTTCGAAGACCTTCCGACGCAGCTCCGCCGTGCGCTCAGGATCGAGCGTGTCGCGATACTCCGCGTCCAGCTTCCGCGCCATCGACTTTCCCGACTCGGAGAGCTGCACCGAATCGGTCTTGGGAACCGGCGCGACGGGCGTCGTCGCGGACACTCCCTGAGCATTCGTTGGCGCCACCGGACTGACCGGACGGTCGGAACGAATCGGGTCGTAACTTCCGAAAATTTTCATTGGTAGGTTTCCTCCTCCGACTACAGACTATCGGCACGTTTGCCGAGTAACTTTAACCGGTCAGTATGACCGGGTATCGCGATCCGTGGTCGCTGGCAATCAGTACAGCACATCGAGACGCGTCGGGCGGGACGGCAGCGTAGGCGTGCCCATGGGCGTGAGATAGGCGTGATGGAAGGGACGCGTCAGCGGGGTGGTCCCTGCCGCTCGTAGCGCCGCGACGGCGTCATCGCACAGCGTCGACACCGCGTCGGGCTGAGCCCCGACGCCTTCCTCGTCCACGGCCATCTCGTGCAGCGTATCCGCCAGCAGTGTTTGAAAGGTCAAGTGCGGCTCGCCCTCAGGGCGCGCGGCGATCGCGGACACGGCCGCGTCCCGTTCAACGTCGCGCATTGACCTGTCCCGGCAGCGCGGCGGATGAGCGATACGCATCGGTGGCCCGGGCATTGCGGCTCAGGTCCCGGAGCGCGCTGCGCAGCGCATCGGTGCGCTCCGCGGCGCGAGCGATCAGTGTCGCGGTACTCACCTTGGCACTGCCAAGCGCCTCATGCACCGACGCGAGCGTGGCGCCGCCGTGGTTCGCGGAGACAGCGAGCGCGGCCGTGAGCTCTTCGAGCAACGCGTCGCGTTCGGCGAGCAGCGTGGCGACCCGCGGCGCGTCGAGATCAAGGGCGCCCTCGACGTCGCGTCCGAGTGCTTCGAACCGAGTAACCATGGTGACCATTCCTCCCGTGTCCATGAGAGCGTATTCCCGCTCAGGCCGACAGTTTGACGGCCGTCAGCTGCTCGGCAGCGCCGGCGAAGGCCTCGCGCAGGGTGGACGCGATGCCCGCCAACCGACGCATCACCGCGATGTCCCCACGCTGGCCGACATCGAGCAACTCCACCAGCAGAAACTGGTAGAGATCCGCCAACTGCTGCGCGATCGCGCCACCCTTCTCAAAGTCCAGGGTCGCCAGCAGCTCACCCACAATCGCGCGCGCTTTGCTCAACGAGACAACCTGCAGTTCCAGATCGGAGCGCTCCGTGCCAATCCGGGCGCGCTCCAGTTGAATGACCAGATGATCGAACATCAGCACGACCAGACGTTCCGGTGTAGCGCTGAGGATCTCCAAATCGCGGTAATTGGCGGCCTGACTCGCGTACGACATTGGTTCCCGGGCTGAAGACAACGAGGTGAGTGTACTGCGTTCCCGAGTGAGTATCGGCAGGAGGGTCAGCGATTCTGAATCGACGCCATCAATCCGGAAACTGCGGTGCCTTGCGAGTTGAGCCGGCTGAGCGCCGCTTCCATCTGCGTGAACTGATCGACGAGCGCAACGCGACGCGCCTCCAGGCGACGACGGGCGTCTTCTTCGCGAGACCGCAGACGCAACGTGGACTCATCGATGGTGCGGAGCTGGTTGCTGATCGTACCGGTGCTGAAGCTGCTGGCGTTGTCGGTCGCGGTGACAAACGCACCACCCATCCCGCCGAACCCGAACAACGCCTCAATTTCAGCCGGCGCGGCATTGAGCGCCGCCTTGAACTTCTCCGCGTCATACGTGAGCGTGCCCGCACGATCAAGGACGAGGCCGGCCAACGTCGGACGCTGGAACGAGGCGTTGCTCGTGATTTCTGTCCGCAACGCGGCGGTGAAACTGTCGACCACACCGCGCAACAACGTGTTGCCGTACAACGGCGCATCGCCGGCCCGCTGTTCATCAAAGAACGTGCGCACGGCATTGTAGGCGTCGACCAACTTCTTCGTCGCCTCGGCGGCGCCGTCCACATTGCGCGCGATATCGAGATCCACCGTGGTTCCCGCTTCCGCCGCCGTCAGCGATAGCGTCACATTGGGAATGGCATCGGTGATGGTGTTGGTGCTGCGCACGAACTCGGTGCCGTCCACACGGATGATCGCGTCACGACCAGCCTGCAGCTCCCGCGAACGACCCGCGGTCTGTACGGTGGTCGCGCCCAGCGTACCGGTGCTACCATCGGCGCGCACAATGTCCATCGAAAGCGACAAACGCGAAGCACCACCGGCTTCGTCACTGAGGCGGATGCGACCGTCGGTACCGAGCGTTGCGGTCGCGGTGCGTGTGCCCGCGCCGAAGCCGCTGGTGGCATCGTTGATTTTGTTGAGCAGATCCTGCACCGTCTCGCCCGGGTCAATCGCGATCCCGATGGTGACGGCCGTTCCATCACCGCGAACACCACGGATGTTGATGGCATCACCGTTTGCGAGCCCCGCACTGACGCCGTCAAGCTGCAGGCCAGCCAGCGCGGTCGTCGCCGTGGCGATCGCGCCGCCGCTGTCGGCAAATGCGCCTGTCGACACAACCTGCCGGACCGTACCGGGCTTCCCGGCACCGAATCCCAGCGCGTCAATCACGGCCTGGCTGTTGGCATCGTTCGGATCGGCCTGCACGTTACCATCTGCGACGAGCTGGTACCGCGTCTCATCGCCGAACGTGATGGTCTCGCTTGAGGCTTGTCCACCGGCAGCGTTGATCTTCGCCACGATGCTCGCGATCGAGTCGGTGGCCAGATCCACCGTGATGACTTGATCGCCAACGCGCACCGACGCCGGTGGCGGCGACACGGCAATCCCGAGGGCGGCCGCGATGGCATCGGTCGTCGAGGAAATCGGTTTGGTTCGTGAATCAACGAAGCCGAGTTCACGTGCGATGCCGCCCGTGCCGTCCGTGATCTCGATGCCCGCCGAGCCCGCCGAGCCGCGCGTGAGCACCAGTCGACCACCCGTCGTACCGTCATTGATCACGGCGGCCGACACACCCGTTGGCGTGGCACCGGTGTTGGCCGCGTTGATGCTGTCGCGAATGGTCTCGAGCGAATCGGCGGCCGCAACGTTGATCGTTGTTCCGTTGATTGCGAAATCACCCGCGAGATTCAGCGCGGCGGTCTTGTCGCCCACGGTCTTGCCGCCGAGCTTCGCCGTTTCGGCGAGCTGCAGCACTTCCATGCGATACCGCCCCGCAGTGGCGAGCGGCGACGCCGCGGCGCCGAACAGCGCCACGCCGCTGATCGGACTCTTGGGCGCGGTCGCGACAAAGCCACCAAAGCCGGCGACGCGGACCGCACGACCCTGATCGTTCAGCGTATTGACGAGCTTTTGAAAGTTCGTCCACGCCGTACGTTCGGCCGCGCGCTTTTCGAGGCGCGACGTGAGCGGCGTGACGAGTCGCGCTTCCTCGACTCTGACGAGGGAATCGACGATGTCGTTCCACTGCACGCCGCTGGACAGACCACTGAAGTTTGCGATTGGAGCTGTCATGGTGGGATCCTCTGCTTAGTCCACGACCCCGGGACCGGCGTAGTGCCGGCCCCGGGGCAGTCGAACGTTTCCGGCTACTGCGCTTATCGCAGGAGCGAGAGCACACCCTGACTGGACTGGTTGGCCTGCGACAACATCGCCGTGGCCGCCTGCGAGAGCACGTTGCTCTTCGTGAACTGCGCCATCTCGTCCGCCATGTCGACGTCGCGGATCGACGACTCCGCCGCACGTACGTTCACGATGGCATTCTTGAGGTTTTCCACCGTGTAGTCGAGACGATTCTGACCGGCACCGATCGACGCCAGCGTGCTGTTCACCGTGTCGAGCGCGGTGTCAACCTGCGCGAGCGTGGAGCTCGCGGTGATGGCGGTGTAGGTCAGGTCCGTGGACACCGTGAACGAGCCTTCCGCCGCACCCGTGTCCGACACCTGGAACTTGAGGGTCGCGCCGAAGACGGTCGAGCCCTGGAAGTTTGTGGCCGCCTGAATACGCGTCGCTTCCGACTGCAACGTCGTGATTTCTGCACCGAGCGTCGCGGTCACCGTGCCGTTATTGGCCGTCGACTCACGCTGCACGATCAGTTCCTTCTGACGCTCAAGGATGCGCTGGATCGTCGACGTGGCACCTTCGGCGATCTGCAACATCGCGTTGCCCTGCTGGGCGTTGTTCGACGCCTGCACGAGCGAACGGCTCTGCGTGCGCAGTTTGTTCGCGATCGACAAGCCTGCTGCGTCATCGGCCGCGCGGCTGATGCGAAGACCCGAGCTCAGCTTACGCATGCTGCTCTCAGTGGCGATGTTGTTCAGGAACAGATTGCGGGAGGCGCCAAGCGCGCCGACATTCGTGTTGATCTTCATGGGGACTATCCTCCGTGATGGTCGATTGAGGCATCCGTGCCTCCTCCGGATCCGGGATGTGGATCGCGGTCAGATGGTTTTATCGACGCGTCGGCGAGGAACTTGAGCGTTTTGTGCAGACGTTTTTTCGCGCTCTCACAGAGGTGGAATCGACCGTCACACGGCGCGTCGAATCGTGCATTTCGCGACAGCGGCCGAGCACGGTGCCGGAGACGTCGGCGTGAGTGATGCCCTCGTCCGGGCCCTGACCACTGGCGAAGCGGCGCTCGAGTCGGGAGAGCTGGCGGCCGCCGTGGACGCGTTCTCGGATGCGTGGCGACTTGTGCCAACAGAAGTGAGTCTCGCCCTCGCCCTCGCCAACGTCCACGCGCTGCAGGGCGATCTGCTCGCCCGACGCGCCGTGCTGCAGCGCGCCTGCACCATCGGCGACTGGCGGCTGGCCACGGTCGCCCACACACTCGGCGGCGCCTTGCTCGAGGCCGGCGCGCCGGTGGAGGCGGCCCGGTGCTTCTCGCATGTAGTGGAGCGACATCCTGACGATCCGGCCGCGCTCGCGGCGCTGGCCTCCGCGCATCGTGCGTCAGGACACGCCGCAGCCGCGTGGCCGCTCGCCCAGCGCGCCATCGCGCTGGCTCCGAACAACGCGGCGCATCTATTAACCGCGGCGCAGGTCCGACACGATCTCGGCGACCTGCCCGGTGCGCTGCGCTGGCTCGCTGCGGCCGATCGTGTGCGTCCCCATCACGGACCCACGCAGGTGCAGCGCGCCTACACGTCGCTGTTGCACGCGCCCACAGCCGAAGGCTGGGCGGCTTTCGAATATCGTCCGCTACCGGTGCCCGCCACGGCGGCCCAACCGTGGTATGGCGAGCCGTTGAACGATCGATCTGTTCTCGTCACGGCAGAACAGGGCGTTGGTGACCAGTTCCAGTTTCTGCGTTTCGTTGCGCGCCTTCGGGAGCGCGGCGCGGGACGGATCGTCGTGGAGTGTCACGAACACGCGGTAAGTCTGCTTGCCGCCAACGGCTACGAAGCTGTGCCACGCGGAAGCGCAGTAGAGACTGACGTGCACGTCCCGCTGATGTCATTGCCGCATCGGCTCGACACCGATACAAATGTTGACGGCGATCGTGTGCCCTACTTGCGAGCGACCGGCTCGGCGCCGATTCCGCTCCCTGCCCGTGTGGCTGGTCAGCCACGCATCGGCCTGGTGTGGGCGGGCAACCCGGCGTTTTCCGGACGGTATACGCGCGATCTCAGTCCGCAGTGGCTCGCGGCGCTCACCGGCGAGATCAATGTCTCGTGGATCTCACTGCAGCAGGGCACACTCGCGCGTGCGCTACCATCAGACGTTGCGCCGTTACCACCGCTCACGAGCTGGGCGCAGTCGGCCACCGTACTGCAGTCGCTCGACGGATTGCTCACCACAGATACGGGCATCGCCCATCTGGCCGGTAGTATGGGCATCGCGACGTGGGTGATGCTGCAGCACGTGCCTGACTGGCGCTGGGGGCTCACGGGCCACACCACGCCGTGGTACCCGACACTCGAACTGGTGCGCCAGTCGACGCCGGGCGATTGGGACGGTGTGGTGCGCGCCGCGCGCGCCAGCCTTCAGCGGCGCTTCAGCGACTCAGGCGACTCCGCAGCGCGCTGACCACATCAGACCAATCATGCGCGTGCGCTTGTCGCAGGCATTGCACACTCCCGTACCAGGGCGTCGCCCCGCCTGATTCCGCAGCACCCACCCAGCGCCAGTCCAGCCCGATGCGCGGCAACAGCACCACGGCCGACCGGCCCATGGCGCCGGCCAGATGTGCCACCGCGCTGTCAACGGTGATGACGAGGTCGAGCGTGCCGATCACGCGCGCCGTGTCGGCGAAATCGCGCACGCCGACACTGCCATCGGCGAGGTGATCGACCAGTCCCAATCGCTCGCGGTCGTTCGCGCGCGGACCCACCTGCAAGCTCACCCAATCGATGTCCGGCACGTCAAACAGCGAACTGAGCGACTCAAGCCCGCACGAACGATGCACATCGTTCACATGACCCGGATGACCGGCCCAGACCAGACCAACGCGGCGACGTGGTCCCGATGAGCGCTCCACGACTGCGGGCGTGGCACTCGCACCCGCCGCGCTTGATGCGGGCGTTGCACTCGCAGCGAGATACGGCGCGTTGTGTACGGTGACGTCAGCCGTGGTGTGCAGGCGCAGGCGATGCGGCACACTGCTGAGCGACACGTGAGCGGTGTGCATCGGTATCACGGCCCCCAGCGGGACGACTTCGTTCGCCAGACCACTGGAATGCAGAATGCGCACGAGTGGTCGCTGGCACACCAGCACAACGCGCATGCCGAGCGAGCGCAGCAGCGGCAAATAGCGCGCGTACAGCAGGGTATCACCAAAGCCCTGCTCGGCGAACACCACCAGCGTACCGCCCGCTATCGCCGAACCATCCCAATCCGGCGAGGTAAACGCTGGCCGGGTCGTACCAAGCAGCGGTGTGCGCGATCGCCACTCGAACTCGCTCCACCCTTCGGCCCAGCGCTGCTGCGACAGCAGACTGACACCGAGATTGAAGTGCGCACCGGCATCACACGGTGCATGCTGCACTGCGATCCGTGCGTGCACCTCGCCCTCGCGGAACCGGTCGAGGAAGTTCAAGGCCGCGGACAGGTTGGCGCGTGCCATGATGTGCGACGGATCGCGCGCCAGCACCGCGTCATACGCATCAATGCACTCCGCATGACGACCGGACAACTGCAGCGCACGACCGAATCCGTACCAGTTTGCGGCGAGCCCCGGCTCGACGGCCACCACGCGGGCGAATACATCGATTGCTTCAGGGGCCCGATTGGCCGCCACGAGTGCGTTGCCATAGTTCACCTGCACCGCCGCCTGAGA
Organism: Gemmatimonadales bacterium; assembly: GCA_038224035.1. Lineage (GTDB taxonomy): Bacteria > Gemmatimonadota > Gemmatimonadetes > Gemmatimonadales > Gemmatimonadaceae > JAABRT01. The sequence continues at coordinate 20,317 of JBBRFQ010000014.1, read as the reverse complement.
TGTTTCCCGGGCCAGTGGTGCGAGTAGCGAGAGCGCGCCCTCAGCGTCGCCCGTCTCCATACGCAACACGCCGAGCACGTTGCGAGCTGGTCCGTGCGTCGGCGCGCGCTTGAGCAGCGCGGTGAGTTCGTGCATCGCATCGGGAATGCGCCCTTCACGCACGTAGGTCAGCGCACGTTGAAAGGCGGCCTCGTGCGCAGCGGGGGGCGTCCGCCTGGGAAGCGACGGCGTGCGCTGGCGCATCAGATGCGCCTCGCGACAAGGGTGGCAAGCGACACACAGTGCGGTTCGATATACCGTGCGAGCCCGGGGCGCATTCGCGGCGCCAGTTCGGCCGGCACGGCATTCAACAACAGTTCGTCGGAGATCGCTCCGCTGAACCCACCGATGCGCTTGAGCAATGCCGTCTTCAGCAGCAACTCGTTCGCCAACGTCGACAGTTCAAGCCACCGACCATTCGTGGGACCGGCAATACGAACCGAGGCTGCTACCGCGACCACTCCCCCGATGCGCGCGCACTGCGCCAGCCTCGACAACATCGCCAGCGTGTCTTCGGCGGGCGCATAGCGCGAGAGATTCGGGCACAACACGACATCGTATTCTGCGCGGATAGGCGAGCGCAGCGGCCACGAGGCAGCAGACACCTCCGCGCGTCCCGGAACCTGCTGCGCGTAGCCTTGAATATCAGATACGCTGCATGGGTCGCGATCCGCCACGGTGACCTCGGCGGCGTAGTGCGTCAGTGCACCAACGGTCCGCTCCACCGGATGGCCAACCACCAGAACGCGTGCATCATTTCGCAGCGCTCCAATGGTACGCAGCGCCAGCAGCAGCTGTCCGTCGCGCCACGCCATCTCCTGCCGCGAATGAAAATCAAGGCCGCTGCCGTCGAGAAGCATCGTGGTATATGTGTCGGCCCACCGTGGATCGTCCCATGCGTCGGGTGTACACACAGCGCTGAATGCACGCGCCGATGCGCTGAGCACCGGCGCCGACGCGCGGCGCGTCGCTTTGATCTCCGCAATCCGCGCTGTGGCGTATCGCGCGCGCACGCCGGTATCGCCGCCGAGCGTTGCCGCATCATCGAGTAACAGGCGCGCGAGCGGCGACGCGAGCGGACCCACGCGGGCATCCGGGAGCTCGGCGTGCAACAACAATGTTGCACCCACGAGCGCGGAGTTCACCTCGGTCCGCAGCAGCGGTCGACCAACGCGCTGCGAGAGTTCGGCGCGGGCAACCGCCCCGTCGTCTCCGGTCGGCCGTTTCGGGACGCCCAGCGCGTCGATCGCCTCCATGCCGCGCCATTTGCTCACCAGATAGCGCTGATTGCGTAACGAACCAGCCACTTTGTCGGGACGCAGGGCAACACCCGAACCATGTTCGTGATGCACAATCGCATCGGTCGATACACGGCGCACATCCCAGCCGGCGCTGAGGGCCCGAATGCAGTAGTCGTCGTCTTCGTGCCAGAAGCCGCCCAGCGTGGTATCGAACTCGCCAACGACGCGCGCGGCCAATGCGCGAACCCAGAAACAACACCCCTGCACCGTATCGGCGGGCCCGGATTCGGCGCTGTGCTCCGAGAGAATGTCGCGCCACGAATCATGGACGCGCATCGAGAACGCCCATCGACCCGCGACGCCGAGATCGGGGCGCGCGGCAAACGCCTCGAGGAACGGCGTCTCCCACCCGGCGAACACTTCGATGTCGTTGTCGAGCAGTACGATGAGATCATCGTCGCGCAGCGTCGGAAGCAGTTGCGCCAACAGCCAGTTTCGTCCGCCGCTGACGCCGAGGTTCTGATCGCCGCAGTGTGTCGTGATGCGCGGATCGGTGATGGCACGCAGATGTGCCGGTGTGCCGTCAGACGAAGCGTTGTCGAGGACAAGCGCACGCCACGGTGCCTGCGTGTGCGTACTGATGGATTCGAGACAGCGTGCGGTGTGCGACAGACCGTTGTACGTGAGGATGCCGATGTGCAGGCGCGCTGACGTTGCCGGGAGCGGGGCAATCACTGCGTCAGCCGGCGCGTGCGAGTGCCGGCGTACCCGACAGCATGGCGGTGATGTGAGTGCCCGCGCCCGCAAACTGTTCGCACCAGAGCACATAGTTGAGCAGGCGATACGCAAACGCGGCCGCTACCCGATCGCCCTCCGTCCACGCGCGGGCGCGCGTGCGCTCGACTACAATTCTGGCTACCTCATCGGCCTGCGCGGCGTCGGGTGCCTCGCGCCACGCGTCGGTACGACTGGCGGCCAGTAGCACGCGGCCGAGCGCACCGTTGGCCCACGACACGAGCGGCGACTCAAATCCCAGTTTGCTCACACGGGTGCGGATGCCTTCGGGCAGAATACCCACCAGCGCGTCACGCAAAATCTGTTTGGTGTAGGCGGGCGTGAGCTTGGCCTCGCCCGGCAACGCCATCGCGTACGTGACCAACCGCCAATCCATGAACGGGGATCGCACCTCCACCCCGTTGGCCATCGAGCAGCCGTCATAGTTGCGAAGAATCGACGGGAGATGAGTGCTATGAAAATCGCGATACAACGCATCGTTGAGCGCCGAGGGCGCAGCATCGCGGTACCACGGATAGCCGGCCAAGAGTTCGTCGCCGCCGTGTCCGTCCAGGGTGACCACCACACCGTGCTGACGCATGGTGCGGTAGATGTTGAGAATGGGGACGGCGGGCGCGGCACTCAGGTCATCGAGGGCCCAGACGCTCGCGGGCAAGTCACGCAGCGCCGCGCCGGGGTGGAAGCTCCAATAGGTCGGCTTCGCGCCCGTGTGAGCAACGACCAGGTCCGCGTATGAACGCTCGTCAACGGCGTGTCCGGGAAAGGTTGCAATGAACGTGCGCTGCCAATCGCTGGCGCACCGTGCGAGCGCGCCGTCCTGCGTCGTCCGCACCACCTCGGCCATGGCGGACGCCACGGCCCCGGAATCGAGTCCTCCGGAAAGTGATGTCCCAATCGCGACGTCACTGCGCATGCGCAGACGAACCGCGTCGAGGAACAGCTCCCGAAATGCGGCGACCTGCTCGTCGTACGCGATCGGCACCGCTGGAAGTTGCGCGGCGGTGTCCCACCACCGTTCGAACCCTCGCGTACCATCTGGCGTGATCGTCAGCGAATGACCGGCCGGAACGCGCAGTACGCCGTCAAGCGCCGTGCTCTGACTGATGCCGTCGTACGCACTCGGGTTCCTGAAGAACGCGGAGGCCGCTTCGCGATTGAGACGCCCGTGGAATCCGGGCAACGACAGAAACGCCTTGATCTCCGAGGCGAACGACACCGTGGTGCCCTGCGCGAGCAGGTACAGTGGCTTCACGCCAAACCGATCGCGCGACAACACGAGCGTGCGGGACCGTTCGTTCCATAGCGCAAACGCCCACATGCCGTTCAGCTTCGTCTGACAGGCGGCGCCCCAACGATGCCAAGCCGCCGCGATCACTTCCGTATCCGTCTCCGTGACAAACGTGTAGCCTTCGCGGCGCAGCTCTTCGCGCAGTTCGAGAAAGTTGTAGATCTCCCCGTTGAACGTGATGCGAAGCACGCTGCCATCCGGCGCCGTGTACACCATCGGACATGCGCCAGCTGGCGTGGGATCCAGAATCGCCAGTCGGCGGTGGCCGAGGGCAATCGGTCCGCTGCACCAGGTACCACGACCATCGGGGCCGCGATGCGTCAGCGCATCGGTGAACGGATCGATCGCCGCCGCGTTCGCGCCGCGCGCATAGTCGAGCAGGCCAGTGATGCCGCACATGCGTCAGGCCACCTCGGCCAGCAACGGCGCACGGCGACGTTCGCTCAGAAAGGTGAGCATCGGCGGGATCTTGGCTGACCACGACACATGCGCTTCGGCCCACGCGCGAATCTGCCGACGCCGCTTCTCGTGCGTCCACGACATGGCAAACGCGCGCAACATACGCGGCGAAATGGGCGAGTCATCGGCAGGGACGCTGCGCATCCACGGGAGCGTGGACGGAAAATCACAGTCATTTCCCGCGGCGATGAACGGTACGCCACGCAGCGCGTACTCGCGGTGCTTGAGCGCCGAGAGCTCCGTGAGCTGCTTGCGCTGCGGTGCGAGCACACCGACCGCCAGATGCGCACGCGTATACCACGGCGTGAGCGCACGTGGCGCGATCAATCCGGCGCAGTGCACGCGGTCAGACACCCCGAGATCCAGCGCGAGCGCCTTGATTTGCGCTAACGCGGGCCCATCTCCCACCAGATGGAGATGCACATCGTGCACCTCAGGCTCGGCGGCCATGCCGCACATGATGCGATCTACGCCATGCCATGCGTAAAACGAAGCCACGCAGACGAGGTCAACACGGTCGGGCGCAAGCCGAGGCGCCGTAAAGGGTATGGTGTCGGGATCGGCACCGTTGGACATCACGTGTCCCGGAATATCCCATCTTGCTCGGCCGCGCTCGTACGCGAGGATCTCGGGCGTGACCGCAACCAGTCCCGACGCCTCTGGCAGCACCTGCGCAGCCCACTTTCGCTCGAGTACCGCCGATGCGGCCGGCAACTCCAGATCAAACTTGGTCTGGATTTCGAACACCACCGGTGGTGCTTCGCGCACGAAGCGCAACACATGCCCGTCGTAATAGGGGTAGCGCATGTACACCACGTCCGGCTTGTGCTGCTCGATCGCTTCCCAACAGTGGTGAAAGGCCATCGCGCGACTCGATGGATCGAACCCGCCACCCGGGAGATCAATCAGTAGATACGGCGGCCTGTCGGGTGCCGGCGCCACGCGGGTATCAGCGAAGACGATGCCAAGTGTCTGCGGTACCAGGCGTCGGATCTCGCGGAGCTGTTCTGCAAGCTTGCGATGCACGCCACCCTGATCGGTGCCGGCAAACGCAATCGTCAGCAGTCGCAGGTCGGGCATGCTCACCGTTCAGCGCTCACGCGATATGTGCGAGGGCGTCGAGTAGCGCCTGCGCACTCGCGTCCCAGCTGTAGGTAGTTGCCGTGGTGATGCCAGCGCGGTTCTCCACAAGCTGACCGGACATGCGGTCGGCCTGTACCGCGCGCAGATGGGCCACGAGTTGCTCATGCTGCGACGAACCCCACGCGGGCCAGCGTCCAGCCATGCGTCCCCCCATCGCCGGTTCGAGCGCATCCATGCCGATCAGCCGGGCATTCAGCGGTGTGAGATATTCGGTATGCGCCGTGGCGTTCGTCGCGATCACGGTTTTTCCCATTGACAACATCTCGAGCGCCTCGAGATTCCATCCTTCGGCGCGCGCCGGGAAAACACCACAATGCGCCGTGGCCATCAATGCGGCCACATCGCGCGAGGTCTCAAGCTCGCGATCGACGATGGTGATGCGTTTCGCCATGGGCGACGTACGGAACGGCGCGAGTGCCGCGTCGAACGCATCACGCCGCATGAACGGATTGTGGCAGGCAAGAATAAGACGCACGTCATCGTTCGGCGTGAAAGCCGCTTCGAAGGCGCGCAACAGTTCAAGCTGCCCCTTTCTCGGCTCCAGCTTGCCGGCCTGCAGGAACACCGTCTCATGCCACTGCCGTGCGGGCATCACGTGTTCATGGAACACTGCGCGGTCCACGCCCAGCGGGACCACATGCACCGGTCGGTCGGTCAGTCCGTTGGCGGAGCACACATCGCGCGCCCAGGTCGAGCACACAAGGATCGCGTCCTGAGCGCGCAGGTGATGCAGTTCGCGCGCGGTGAAGGCGTCCGTCTCAAAGATCGTGAAGCCGATACGCGGACCACGACCGGCGTGCAGCGCCAGATCAAACTGCTGCGACAGCCGCACACTTGGTACATCACCGCGGAAGGTGCCCTGCGCCTCGATCGCACGGTCAAGTGCAGGGTTGTCGGTCAGCGTGCGATCGACGCCACCGATCGGGAAGAATGCGACCGGCACCCCACGCGCCTGGAGCGCGCGCAGCAGGTTCGCGCCGGCCACGCCGTAGCCCGTGCGTGAGTGCGGCGCGATGAGCGACAGTCCGTCGTGTCCCGGATTCCAGCCGGCGTGCAGGATCGCCGCGTCGCCATACACGTCCGAGAGCGCCTCGGCTTCCAGCGCATCGACCGCGTGCGCATCGACCGCGTGCGACGTGTCCTCGAAGAGATCGGCGGGCACGGCGATGAGACACGATGCCGGCACGTCCCGCACGGGCATGAGCATGACCGACCCATCGCGGTCGGCGAGGACGCAGGCGCGCAGTCCCGCGCGCTCCATCGCCTCACGGGCCGCGGTCCATCGCCCGGGTTCGATCGGCGCGCTGACGCACAAGGCCAACAGGCGATTCGACGCGATCAAATGACTGAGCGCCTCGCAGGCGTGCGACAGTTCCGACGGGGCGACATGCGCGAAGATCCGCCCTTCGGCCTCAAGCCGCGTGTCCACGATGGTATCGAGCTCGGACCACGGATCGTCGGACAGCCCCTCCACCCACGCCCCCGCATCCGCGGCGGCGTCTTGCAATTCGGTGAGGTGCGGCTCGGCGAAGCCGGCCACGAACACGGTCGCCACACCATTCGGCGCGGTGGCCGCGCTCAGCGCAACAAAGCCAAACCCCGGAGCCAGATCGAGCAACACGTCGCCAGTGGTGATCTGCTCATCGAAGAACACCCGCACTTCGGCGGCCACCCCGCCGGCGGCTTCCACAGCGGCGGCGTCCGCCCATTCCGCGTGTTCGTAACGTGCAGGGATTCGGAACCGAGGCGCGTTGTCGTCGGTCACCTGGACGCTGTCGATGAACTCCGGTGCGGACGTAGTGCCGGCAAGACTGGTCATGGCGAATCAGATGGCGTGGAAAGAGAGCTGCAACCATCAGCCTCTTATACACGTTCCGTGCCACGTCGTAAGGTGTTACTCAACAACGGTTTACTAATAATCAGCTGACCTCGGCGCGGAATCTTTCGCCAGAGTGGTCCATACGGAACGGCAAATACTGCCGTACGTGTGCGCTCACCCGTGGGCATCGTCGCCGACACACGCCAGGCAGTTCCTGCTGCGTGACGATTTCTTCCTGTCAGATGAGAGTTTTGCCACCAAACAAGGCACATTCTTCCTAGTGCTTGCTGCCGCACTGAACTCGTAAAGTGTTGATACTGAAGCTCTTAACGTCCGGCACGCTTCCTGCTTGAATCCCTTAGCATCCACGCGGGCCTTGCTTCCGCGCGATCTCCGGTACCGATCCCCATTCATGTCACTCTACCTCTCAACCTCCCAACGCTCATGTGCGGCATCGCGGGCGTAGTCAACGTCCACGGCACCCCGGTTCACCCCGGGGTGCTTCGGGCGATGACAGACATCGTGCGCCACCGCGGACCCGACGGCGAGGGACAGTGGGCGCAGGGCGGTGTCGGCTTCGGGCATCGGCGATTGGCGATCATTGATCTGTCGCCCGGCGGGCATCAGCCCATGCGGTCGGCCGACGGCTCGCTGGTGGTGACCTTCAACGGCGAGATCTACAACTGGCGCGAACTCCGCCGACAGCTCGAGAAGCTGGGCGCGACCTTCCGCACGCACAGCGACACCGAAGTGCTGCTTGAGGCCTATCGGGCGTGGGGCGTGAAGTGTCTCGAGAAGTTCAACGGCATGTTCGCCTTCGCGCTGTGGGACGCGCGCGAATCGCGACTCTTGCTCGCCCGCGACCGATTTGGCGTCAAGCCGCTCTATTACTCGTGGAACGGCGACACGCTGCTCTTCGGCTCCGAGATCAAGTCGCTGCTGCAGCACCCGTCCATGGCCGTGCGCGTAAATGAAGCGGCGCTCGGTGAGTACTTCACGTTCCAGAACATCTTTACCGATCAGACGCTCTTCGCCGGCGTGAAGCTGCTGCCGCGCGCGCACGCGATCACGCTCACCATGGGCCGACCGGACACGTTCAGCGTACGGCGCTGGTGGGACTACGAGTTCAAGCAGGAGCAGGGCGTCTCCGAAGGCGAGTATCTCGAGGAACTCGATCGCCTGTTCCGTGCGGCCGTAGACCGGCAGATGGACGCCGATGTGGAGATCGGCACCTATCTCAGCGGCGGCATCGACTCCGGCGCCATTACCTGCGTGACGGCCAGCCGCTTTCCCAATGTGAAGAGTTTCACCGCGGGCTTTGACCTGTCGTCCGCGTCAGGGCTCGAACTCGGATTCGATGAACGCGCCAAAGCCGAGATGCTGTCGAATGCCTACAAGACCGAGCACTATCAGGTGGTGCTGAAGGCCGGTGACATGGAGCGCGTGCTGCCGGAGCTCGTGTGGCACCTCGAAGATCTACGCGTAGGGCAGAGTTACCCCAACTACTATGTGTCGCGCCTGGCGTCGCGGTTCGTGAAAGTCGTCCTGGCCGGCACAGGCGGTGATGAGATTTTTGGTGGCTATCCGTGGCGCTACTACCGCGCCGTGAAGAACGATGATGCGGCGCAGTATCTCGACAAATACTACGCGTACTGGCAGCGCCTCATTCCGGACACCCATCGCACTGGCTTTTTCCGACCCAGCGTTGGCGCGGCCATGGAGCAGCATCCGCCCGAGCGCGCATTCCGCGATGTGCTGCGACGCCGTTCGTTTCTGGCGATGGTGCCCGATGATTACGTGAACCACTCGCTCTATTTCGAGTTGTCCACGTTCCTGCCGGGACTGTTGCTCGTGGAAGACAAGTTGTCCATGGCGCACGGCCTCGAAACCCGCGTGCCCTTTCTCGACAATGACCTCGTCGACTTCGCGATGCGGGTACCCGTCAAGTACAAGCTCAAGCATGTCGACAACATTGTGCGCTTTGACGAGAATACGCCCGGCGCCAAGGCCGACAAATACTTCAACGAAACGGGCGACGGCAAGCTCATTCTGCGCAAGGCGCTGTCGCGCTACGTACCAGCCTCCTACGCCAACGGCAAGAAGCAGGGATTTTCAGCGCCCGACGGCAGCTGGTTCCGCGGGCAGAGCATCGACTACATCCGCACACTGCTCTCCAGGCGCGATGCACGACTGTACGACTTTCTCGAACCCAGCGTGGTGCACACGATCCTCGACGAACATGTGTCAGGGCGCGTGAATCACCGACTGGTGATCTGGTCGTTGCTCTGCTTTGAATGGTGGCTGCGCCGGTTCCGCGATGCGGAATCCACGGCCATTGCCGCCTAGTCATCATCGTACTTCCAGCACCCTTCGGCGATCATGAATCTTTGCACGAATTACCGCGTGGTGAGCATCTGCACCGACGAGCGTGTCGATCGACGCATTCTCGACGGCGCGCGGTTGCTCACCGAAGCCGGTTGGCCCACGCTCGTGATTGCCGGCCCCACTCCGGATGATCTCGCCGACGAATCCAGCTATCCCGATGTGCCGATCTTTCGACTCACCGGTGTGCATGCGCCCGCTGATGCGAACGCCGTGCATGCACCGCCGGACGTATTGCAGGCCGGTCGGCAGTTTCCATGGCATCGCCGGATGCTGAGCGCCGTGCGCGCCTTTGGTGCCGAGGTGTACATCGCCAACGATCTCCCACAGCTGCCCGCCGCGATTCTGGCGGCGCAACAACACGACGCGGCGCTCGTTTACGACGCGCACGAATACTATCCCTCACAACCGTTCACCAAAGCCAACGCCGCGTCGCTCGAAGAGCTGGAACGCCGCATGGTGCGCTATGCGGACGCCCTGGTCACCGTGAATGACAGCATCGCCGATCTCATGGCCATGCGCTACGCCTGTCCACGTCCGCACACGGTGCTCAACTGTCCGAGCCGACGCCACGCAGTCGCGCTGCGCGCCGAGGACAGTCCGCTGCGCGAGTTCGTTGGCGCGCAGCCGAGCCAGCGTGTGCTCCTGTATCAGGGCAATCTCGCGGCCAGTCGCAATCTCGAAGAACTGGTCGACGGCATGGCCTTGGTGCAGTCACCCGATGTCATTCTCGCGTTCATGGGCCGGAGCTCAGCCGTTGGCGAGGCACTCAAGGAACGAGCCCGCAATCTGGGATTGCTTGGCGCGCGTGTGCATTTTGTGCCGGAGAAATCCGCCGCCGAGTTGCTGTCGTGGACGATCGGTGCCGATGCAGGCATCATTCCGTACCCGCACTCGGATTTGAACACATGGCTCGTCTCACCCAACAAACTCTACGAATTTCTGGCGGTCGGGCTGCCGATCCTGGCGTCGCACGGACCTGAGCTGCGCCGGTTTGTCGGGGATCTTGGGGTCGGTGTCAATGCACACCTCGCGACACCGCGGGATTTCGCAACCGCGATTGATCGTTTCATGAGTGGCCCACTCGACGGGTACCGCGCCCGCGCACACGCCGTGAGCGCGCGCTTCACGTGGGAGCACGAAGGGCAGCAGTGGCCGCATATCGTCAGCGAGGCCGTTGACGAATCGAAGCGTCGACGCTCCACACGGGCGGCCGCGTGATGCACAGCGGAAAAGCCGGCATCATGTTCGATTGCCACGCCGGAACCACCAGCGGTGTCGAACTCACGACGCTGCACCTGACTCTGGGCCTTCACGAGCACGCCTCGATTCAAGTCCTGCCCAAGGTCGGCGCTAGTCCCTGGATCCGATTCTGCACCGAGCAGGAGGTCATGCGTCTCCGCGCGTCAATGCTCGATGGCGTCGCTCAGCTTGATGCCCTCATGCGCACGCCGGACGCGACACCACTGGCGGCCACCTTGGTACGAATGCTGGGTGGAGATTTGCACGCACTGCCAAATCCGATGGATCGGCCTTTTGCCCGCTCGATCGGACTTACGGGCGTGACGAATACCGCGTGTGATGCAGCAACGCTCGAGCGCGGCCGGAGTCATGATGTGCTGCTCGCCGGTTCCTCGTGGCAGACCGATCTGCTCCGGTCCGCCGGACTCGACAACGTCGTGCATTTCGCGCCGGGCTTCGACGGACGTCGCTTTCGTCCGGGCGCAAAGCGGAATCTCTTCCCCGGGCGCTTTGTGATCTTCTCGGGCGGACGACTCGATTTCCGCAAAGGACAGGATCTCGTAATCGCAGCCGTGCGGGAGTTTTGCAAACGGCATCCCGAAACGCTGCTCGTTCACGCGTGGCAGCACCCGTGGCCGGAGTGCATCGTGCCGTTTGAAGCGGGTGCGCTGGTCGATGGACTGCCCCGCTACGTGGGTGGGCAGATGCTGACCGCGCCGTGGCTGGCCATGAACGGGCTGCCAACCCACAGTGCCGTGGACATCGGCATGGTGGCCAATGGCCTGTTGCCGGACATCGTGCGCGAAGCGCACGTGGGTTTATTCCCCAGCCGCGCGGAGGCGCAGCCCAGCGCCGCCATGCTCGAATGCATGGCCTCCGGCGTGCCCTGCATCATGACATGCAATACGGGCCATCTCGATCTGGCTCGCGAACCGATCGGCTATCCGCTGGTGGAGCAATCCGCGGTAGCGCCGGCGCACGCGCGCGTGCGCGGCACCGACGGGTGGGGAACAGCGCGCGTTGATGACATCCTCGCGCAACTGGAGCAGGCCTACACGAACACGAACGACGCACGCCGAAAAGGCGTGGCTGCGGCGCGCGAAGTCGCGACGTACGGCTGGCACCGTCACACTGCACATTTTGCGGAACTGCTGCAGCCGATCCTCGATACGACCCTCGTGCAGGCGGCAGCATGATGTACACGACACAGGCCGCACCCGCAGCCGTACAGGCGCCGTCCGCCACGACGACCAAAGCGGTGATTCTCGCTGGCGGACTGGGCACACGACTCGCCGAAGAAACGCACGTGCGCCCGAAACCCATGGTGGAGATCGGCGGCCGTCCGATCCTGTGGCATATCATGAAGCACTATTCGTCGCACGGCATCAACGACTTCGTGATCTGCTGCGGCTACAAGGGCTATCTGATCAAGGAGTTCTTCTCGAACTACTTCCTGCACAGCTCGGACGTCACGTTCGATATGGCGGCCAACACCATGGAAGTGCACGCACGATCGGCCGAGCCGTGGCGCGTCACGCTGGTTGACACGGGTGACACCACCATGACCGGCGGTCGCTTGCGTCGGGTGCGCGACTACCTCGATCCGGGCGCCCCGTTCTGCTTCACCTACGGCGATGGTGTGAGTGATGTCGATATCGGTGCCTTGCTCGCCTTTCACCACGAACACGGGCTTCGGGCGACCCTGACCGCCGTCCTGCCACCGGGACGCTTCGGCGTGCTCGACTGCGACGGATCTCGCGTGCAGCACTTCCGCGAAAAACCACGCGGCGACGGCGCACGCATCAACGGCGGCTTCTTTGTGCTCTCACCGTGCGTCATCGATCATATCGACAGCGACCGCACGGTCTGGGAACGCGAGCCGCTCGAACGGCTTGCGGCCGATCAGCAACTGGCCGCGTTTGAACACGACGGTTTCTGGCAACCCATGGACACCCTGCGTGACCGCACGCTGCTCGAAGAGCTCTGGGCCAGCGGCCGAGCGCCGTGGAAGACGTGGCCATGAACATCGAGTTCTGGCGTGGAAAGCGCGTCTTGCTCACCGGCCATACCGGCTTCAAGGGCAGCTGGTTGTCGTTGTGGCTGCATTCGCTGGGTGCGCACGTAACCGGCTACGCGCTGCAACCACCCACTACTCCGTCGCTCTTCGAAATCGCTCACGTCGGCGACGGCCTGCGTTCCGAGATCGGTGATATTCGAGATCTTCCGCACCTCGCTCGCACGATGCAGGCGGCCGAACCCGAGATCGTCTTTCATCTCGCGGCGCAGCCACTCGTGCTCCAGTCGTACACAGATCCGGTGGGCACCTACGCCACCAACGTCATGGGCACGGTGCATCTGCTCGAGGCGGTTCGGCAGTGCCGGAGTGTGCGCGCGGTCGTCAACGTCACCACCGACAAGTGTTATCACAACCGCGAGTGGCTATGGGGCTACCGCGAAGACGACCGGCTGGGCGGACGTGATCCCTACAGCAACAGCAAAGCCTGTGCTGAGCTGGTCACGATGGCCTACCGCGCGTCGTTTCTGAATCCGGAGCGTTACGCGGAACATGGCGTGGCCGTCGCGACGACGCGGGCCGGCAACGTGATCGGTGGAGGCGACTGGGCCGCGCAACGGCTCATTCCTGATCTGCTCGGCGCATTCGCCAACGGCACACCCGCGCTGCTGCGCCAGCCCAACGCCGTGCGTCCGTGGCAGCACGTGCTGGAACCATTGCGCGGCTATCTCATGCTCGCCGAACGCCTGTTTCTTGACGGCCCATTCTGGGGAGACGCCTGGAACTTCGGGCCCAACGAAGGCGACGCGCGCGCTGTGCACGCTGTGGCCACCTCGCTCGCCAAGCATTGGGGAGACGGCGCGCACTGGACATCCAGCCCCGATGCCGCCACCGGACACGAAGCCACGCTCTTGCAGCTCAGCAATGCCAAGGCCCGTCAGCAACTGCAATGGCACCCCGCGCTCTCCCTCGACGCGTCGCTCGCGCTGGTGGTGGCCTGGCACAAGGCGTGGCGCAGCGGCGACGACATGCACGCGATGACCTTGCGACAAATCGACGCCTACGAGGCCCTGTTCCTCCCATCCATCGCATCGTGAGCCTACTTGCGTTCGCCAATACTGAACCAGTGCACCTTCGCAAACTTTCGTCCTGCGAGGTCTGTGGTTCTCGTGATCTCCTCCCGGTACTGAATCTTGGCTTGCACGCGATGTGCGATGACCTCGTCCCCGTGGGCGATGCTCGCGAGTGCCTGCGGTTTCCCATTGAGATCGTCCTCTGCGCCGCCTGCAGTACGGCACACCAGCAGTATCAGGTACCCAAGCAGGCGCTTTTCCCGCGCAGCTACCACTATCGATCGGCGCTCACTGCCGATGTGTTGCGTGGCATGGCGCAGCTGGTCGACAGCATCGAGCAGCACGACGGCCCCGTGTCCGGGCAGCACATTCTCGACATCGGCTGCAACGATGGCAGCCTGCTCTCCATCTTCAAGGCGCGCGGGGCGATTACCCACGGCATCGATCCCACGGATGCCGCGATCGAAGCGACGGCGGCCGGTCATCGCGTCACACAGGGATTTTTTGACCTGGATTCGGCCACCGCGTTCGTCGCCGAGTTCGGCCATCCGGACATCGTGACGTTCACCAACGTGTTCGCGCACATAGAGCAGTTGCAGGACATGCTGGCTGCACTGCGCGTGCTGCTCGGGCCCATGAGCCGTCTGGTGATCGAAAATCACTATCTGGGCGCCGTGACCGCACGACTGCAGTTCGACACATTCTATCACGAACATCCGCGCACCTATAGTTACGCGTCGTTCGGGCACATTGCAGCGGGACTCGATCGCACTATCCATCGCGTTGAGTTTCCCAGCCGCTACGGTGGGAACGTGCGGGTTGTAATCGGCAGGGCACGCGCGGCGTCACCGGCGCCGGCGGATCTACCCGATGAATCAGCGCTGACCGCCGAGTTGCTTGCGATGCAGGCGCGGGTGGAGCGATGGAAGCTGGCCATGCGACAACGCATCGAGGCACTGGTCGTCACCCATGGCCCACTGCGCGCGAAAGCATTTCCAGGGCGTGCGGCGATCATCGTGGAATTGCTGCGGCTTGATACATCGCTCGTCAGCGAAGTGTATGAACAGCCGGCGTCACCAAAGCTCGGTCACTACCTGCCGGGCACGCGTATACCAATCGTCTCGGACGCGGTGTTCGACACGAATGATCCGTCTCCGGTCATCAACTTCGCGTGGCATATTCACGCCGAGATTGAGGGTTACCTGCGTCGCGCCGGATTCACCGGTGAGATTGTGCCGGTCATGTCCCCCGAGCACCACTGAAGCGCAGACATGCTGGCGATTCTTGGCGGTGGGTTTGGATTGTACGGATATCTTCCGGCTGCGCTTTCCATTCCCGGTGTGGCCGTGACCCTGCCCGCGCGGTACCGGCCGATCCTTCGTGGCCGCGCTGATCTGGCGCCGTTCGAGCATCAGGTGCACTGGGCGCCCAGTGAACACGAGGCGCTTGCGATGGCGACCCGCGTGGTCATCGCGCGACGCCCCGCCGATCAGGAGTCGCTGGTCGTCGGTCTTGCGCGGTACCCGAGTATCCAATCGCTGGTGCTGGAGAAGCCACTCGCCGGCTCTCCAACCGACTCGGCGACGTTGGCTCAGCGACTCCATGATCGTGGGATGCCGTTTCGTGTCGGCTACACGCTGGCTCGCACACCCTGGGCGCGCCGGCTCGCGCAGTGGATTGCGCAGCCCGCAGGCCACGAGATGCTGGTGCGCTGGGATTTCATGGCCAAACACTACTCGAACCCGCACGCGACGTGGAAGCGCGATACCTCGGCCGGTGGCGGAGCACTCCGCTTCTACGGCGTGCAGCTCATTGCCGCGATCACGGTTTCGTCGACCGAGGTGCCGCAACTGATCTCGTCGTCACTGACCATCGATGCGCAGCACACGGCACGCGCCTGGCAGAGCGTGCTCCGTTTCGAGTCCGGTGCCGTGGTGCAGCTGCACGTGGACTCGCACTCCTCGGCGCCACGGTTCTCGGTGCACGCGCCTGGACTCGGAGACATCGAGTTCGCTGATCCGTTCAGTGAGCTTTCGACACTCGGCGGACAGGATGTACGCGTCCCGTTACTGGCCGAGATCCTGCGCGAGCCGTCGACGCAGAGCGACTTTGCGTGGACGCAGCGTGTTCACGCCACGTGGCTGGCTTCCGAAGCTGACGCCGAGATCGCATCGTCAGTCACCGCGTCGTTCAGCATCCCGACGATCTGAGCGTACGCGTCGGCAGTGCTGGGCGCTGCGTAGCGCAGCAGTGCCACGCTGATGCGCTCCAGCACCCGGCCGGCATCTGATCCCAGGCGATCACGATGTCGCATGCACAATTGCAGCGCGTCACGCATGGCGTGCAGTGCCTGCTCCCTGTGTGGCGTTGAATCGGTGGCGGCGTACTCCTTGATCATCGCTGCGGTGATGGCGTCACCGCGCGGCACGAAGTAATGCGCCACGAGTGTGGGCATGAACCACGCTGGCATCTCAGGCTGAAGCCGCAGCGCCACGTCGAAGAGTGAGAAGAATCCTTCGTCCCACAGGTACCGCCCCGTGTAGGCCGTGAGTACGCGGTGCAGCGGGTGAAACACCACCACGTCGGGAACGGCGAGTGCCGGCGCGTCCCCTCCCGCCAACAGCATCGCGTGAAAATACGTTTGTGTTTGCGGCCAGAATCGCTGCAGTTCGTTGCAGTCACGCGAGGCGAGCGCGGGCGCGTAATGTTCTCGGCGCACGACCGCGAGGCCAAGGTTCCCAATGTGATAGAACCAGTCGCGCGCGACGTCCTGCATGCTGATGCGCGTTGGACGATTGTGGGGAAACGGCGCCGCGTGCGCACGAAAGAGCACCAACGCCACATCGCTCGGCGCCAGCAGGGCGTGCAAGAGCCGCGGCAGCGTACCCTCCACGAGAAAATCGTCATCGCCGAGCAGGCAGCAAAACTCCCCCACGGACAGGTCGAGTGCGTTCACCACGTTGAACCCGACGCCCATGTTCGTGGGGTTTTTGTGGTATCGCACCGGCACGCGCGTGTGCTGCGCCAACTGTGAAAGCATGACGTGCGTGTGATCGGGCGAGTCGTTGTCGCTGACGACAATCTCGAGCAACGCTTCCACGCCGTATCGCGCCGCTTGTGCGCACACCGACGACAGCGTGTGCATGAGCAACGGTGCCCGGTTGAACGTCGGAATCGAGATACTGAGCAGCGGATGGGCTTCCGGACGCAGGGCCGCCAGGGTCGCACCTACCTCGCCATGTTCGTCGAGATAGTTGCGGCGGCGTGCCCCGATCGCGCCTTCCTCAATCAGTTCCGCGACCAGGCGCGTTCGCTCATTCAGCGAGTGCGGCGACGCCGACGACATTTGCAGGTCGCAGATGCCTCCGTCAAAGATCGCGCGATAGGGGCCCGCCTGTCGCGCCGTGGGTACGAGCACCCGGCGCACCGCGAACGGTACCAACTGTTCATGCAGCACCGAGATCAGTGACTCGCTGCCGGACACGACAGGGCTCCGCTCGAGTTCCTGCTCGTCCGGCATGAAGAGCAGCGTCGCATCGTGATAGGCAGCGGCCACCGCAGCCGGCAGCAAGTGACTCCAGCAACTGGCCACGTACACGCGCGCTTCGTGCTTGATGCATTCCGTGAGCAACTCGCCTGCGCCTGGCAGATCGAGTGTGCTCCAGATTGGCTGCAGCGGCGCCATCGCGCCACGAAACAGCAGCGGATCAATGACCATCGGCGCGTGCTTGTGTCGCACGTTCACCACCGCGGGCTGCTCCGATTGCACGTACGGCATCGTGCGCAAATCGGCTGGCAGTTGCCCCTGCGGTACGGCCAGGACCTTCGCCGAACAGCCGCGCTGCGTCAGGTGATCGAGCACGAGCTGCAGCTCAATCGACAGTTCGCCCTGCACGTCCGCGATGAGACAGGCGTGGTGCGGCGCGAAGAGCGGGGTCGCCGCCTGCGTGCGTGCGCTGCCGCCGTGATTGAGCACGACCGCATTCCCGGCAACAGATCCCGTCATGCGCGAGCTACTGCAGCGTGATGGGAACTTGCAGCCCGTATCCGTCGAGCGCACTCACAATCTGGCGACCACGCTGCGTCCCGGTACTAAACACCACCGGCCCACGCAGATTGGTCGTCGGCTGGCCGTCTTTCGAGGTCGGGAGCGTCACTACCGTGAGCACCAGCGCGTCGCTCGGCGAGGTGAGACCGAGGAACTGCTCGTCACCGGCACCGAGATCCACCTCGTAGCCGGTATGCACGGTGAACGGATCCACCAGCAGGAACGCCAATCCCGGTTCGTCGGTCGCTTGCAGCCACCAGAACCCCGCGCGGTCACAGGCGACCAGCGCAAACTCCGTATGGGATGCGAACCCCTGCAATCCTTCGGGAAACGCGAACAGGCTCTCAGCCGGAATGATCGTGTCGCCGAGGATACGGGACTCGATGGTGCGCTCGACCGGAAGGGTTGAGCGGGACGGTGCTTCGTGTGGCGCGGCGAGCATGGAAGGGGAGGGCGTGACGTTGGCGTTCGATCCGTCGAAGCCAGGCGTCATAGGTAATTGGCGAGGCTCAATCCAAGCACTCGCGAAGTGGCCGACATCGCGGCCTGGTACATCGTCTGGCGGCCCACGAGTTCGACCATCGCTTTGTCGATCTCGGTGTCGCGAAGTTCTGAGCGGAACGCCTTGAGCGTGAGTTCCAACTCACCAAGGTTGTTTTCCGCCACCATCATTTCGTTGGCGCGCGCGCCCTGGCGTCCGATGAGGGTCTGCACATCCGACGACGAGTCGCGCAGCGCGTCGATCGAGGCGGTGATCCCCGGAACATCGTTGGCGCCCAGTGCCGCGGAGAGGGCACGCAGACTTTCCAGCGCGTTCGTGTCGAGAAAGACTTCGGCGCCGTTGTGATTTGAGGTCGCGAAACGACCGTCGCCGATTTCGAGCGGAATGCTGCCACTCGGGTCAACAAGATTCCCACCCGTGTCGAGCAGCGCGCGAAAGTCGCCCGCTACGTCGGGATACCGGAAGGGCGGTTCGCCGCCTCTGGTGCCGCCAAAGACGTAATCGTCGCCGAATCGCGTATTGGCGAGGCCCACGGTGAAGTTGATCAGCGCATCCACCTCGGCTTTGACCGCAATGCGCGAGTCGACAGTCGCGGTGACAGACGCCTGTGAAATCGCCAGCTCCATACCGCGCCCGAGCGCATTGGTCACGCTGTTGAGGACGTTTTCCTCAGTATCGATGCGTCCCACACCCATGCGAATATTGCGACGGAACTGGTCGATCGCGCGCATCGAGCTGCCGACCCGGACCACCTCAGACCCGGCCGTCGGGTCCTGCGACATCTTGCGAAGGCGCAGGCCTGACGCGATGTCCTCACGGGCACGTTCGACCGACTGCAGGTTCTGCTGCAGGCGGCTGATGCTGTTGCGTAGGACCGTTTGATTGGTGACGCGCATCGAGGGCTGGGGACTGTGGACTGGGACACGCGCCTGCAGGGTTGCACGTCACAGGTAGCGCACGTCTATTTCAGTGTCGGCGCGTTCCGCAGAATCTTGAGCGTCGGCAAGAATGTCCTCTTTCGCCCCCGTTCCCTGCGCATGGCCACGATTCTCTATGTAGATGACGAACCAAGCGTTGGCCTGATACTTCAGGACACGCTCGAGCGGGCCGGCCACACGGCCATCGGTGCTCGCAATGTCCCGGAGGCGCTGCAGATTCTGCCGCGCGGCGATATTGACCTCATCATCAGCGATTATCGCATGCCGGGCCTCACCGGGCTTGAGTTTCTGGCAATGCTGGCGCGCGAGGGGTACGACATTCCGCTCATCATGCTTACGGGCTACGCCTCGATTGAGCATGCCGTCGCCGCGATCAAGGCCGGCGCCATCGACTACATCACCAAGCCGGTGCGGCCGCAGCAGATGGAACTCGCGGTAGACCAGGCACTGGAGTTCGTGCGGCTGCGCCGGGAGAATGAGGCGCTGCGTAAGGAAGTGCTGCAATACCGCAACGAGCGGCAGATCATCGGCGACTCGCCCCCCATCCGTCGCATCATGCAGACGGTGGCGATGGCCGCACCGACGCGGGCCACGGTGTTGCTGCAGGGCGAGTCCGGTACCGGTAAAGAGCTGTTCGCGCGTGCGGTGCACGACCAGAGCGACCGTCGGGAGAAGGCGTTCATTCAGCTCAACTGCGCCGCGCTTCCCGAGGGACTCATTGAGAGCTCGCTGTTCGGGCATGAAAAAGGGGCGTTCACCGGGGCTATCAAGCGGGTGGAGGGCGCCTTTGAGCGGGCGCACCGCGGCACCTTGTTGCTTGACGAAATCAGCGAGATGCGGCTCGACCTGCAAGCCAAGCTGCTGCGTGTGTTGCAGGAGCAGGAGTTCGAGCGCGTGGGTGGCACGTCGCCAATCAAGGTGGATGTGCGCATCATCGCCACGACCAACCGCAATCTGGCCGCCGAAGTCGAAGCCGGCACCTTTCGTCAGGATCTGTATTATCGGTTGTCGACGATCCCGATTCAGATCCCGCCGCTGCGTGATCGTGCCGACGATGTGCCTGTACTCGCCCTGCGCTTCGCGATGAAAGTGGCGCACGAACTCGGCAAGAAGATCGAAGGCGTGTCACCCGACGCACTGGCGGCGCTGCAGGCGTACAGCTGGCCCGGCAACGTACGCGAACTGCAGCATGTGATGGAGCGCGCGGTGATTCTCACGCCGGATCCGGTGATCCAGCCGCACTGTCTCGAGGGCACGCGGTTCGGTCTTGCACATTCGCTCGGCGCGACCGCCTCGCGCGTTGGTCGCCTGCCCTCAGCGGGTGTGGGCGCGGC
>JBBRFQ010000013.1:0-37253 GCA_038224035.1 Gemmatimonadales bacterium | reverse complement strand
CTGCTCGCGAGCACGACGGGCGAGGCGCGCGAATGCCTGCAAGCACAGTTGGGCCAGCTCGCCGCGCGCAACTCGTGCCAGCGCCCGTGGACTATGGGCGGCAATTTGAACATCAACTTTAACTCGATCATGGTCGGGTTGCCGCAGCGCGCAAATCTCAGTTTGCAGATTCAAA
The DNA here is from genome assembly GCA_038224035.1 of Gemmatimonadales bacterium. Lineage (GTDB taxonomy): Bacteria > Gemmatimonadota > Gemmatimonadetes > Gemmatimonadales > Gemmatimonadaceae > JAABRT01. The sequence goes on along the minus strand of JBBRFQ010000013.1, from coordinate 37,078 downwards.
ACCCGCTGGGCGGCCTTGATCGCCTGATCAATGGCCAGGAGGGACTGCAGGGCTGGGGTCAGACGCCAATTGCCGATGATCAACTGCTCTACGTGCGCGGCTTCAATCCGCTCACCAAGCAGTACTCTTACGAAGTGAACGAGCGGTTCGGCAACACGCGGCCGCAGCAGAACGTACAGCGTTCCCCCGTGTCAGTCACCGCCGTGTTGCGATTCGATGTGGGCCCCACGCGCGAACGTCAGCAGATCATGCAGACGCTTGATCGTGGTCGCTCGCGCCCGGGGACCAAGTCCTCGGCGCAGCAGTTGCGCGGCACCGTGAGCGCCGGTCTGATCAATCCGATGGCGCAGATTCTGCAGCAGTCCGATACGCTACGCCTCACGCGCAAGCAGGCCGACAGTCTCGCGACGCTGAACCGGTGGTATGTGCTCAAGAGTGATTCGGTGTGGGCACCGATCGCGCGTGAGTTCGCGGCACTGCCCGACCGATTCAATCACGACCTCGAGTTCAACAAGTACCGTAAGGGTCGTGAGCAGTCGGTCGACATGCTGCTGCGCATCGTGCCGGAAATCAAATCGTTGTTGACGGCCGAACAGTATCGGAACTTGCCCCCGCAGCTGGCGGCGTTCATGGACACGCGCTCGCTCCGCGCGATTCGGTCGGGTACGGCTGGTGGTGGCGGTGGCGGTGTAATGGGCGGTGGTGGCGGTGGCGGAGGCCGTGGCGATGGCGGCGGCCGTGGAGGTCGCGGCGAATGACCCAGCGCTCACCGATCGCTCACCGTCGCAGGATTTCTCTTTCTGAGCCTCTTCACATGATGCGTTCTTCAGTTCTCTCGATGGCCGCGTTGGCGCTGCTCGCGTCACCCCTCGCGGCGCAGGACGTCACCGCCGATTCAGCGGCCGCCAAGTCGTCGCAGATCCCGGTTCGAAAGCTCGGCCCGGTGGAAGCGCGCACTGAGCAGGCGCTCGGCAACGTGAATACGCTGCGCGCCTTGCCCAATGGTTCGCTGTTCGTGAATGACGGCGTGAAGCGCCAGATCGTGTTGTTCGACGGCTCGCTGAAGCTCGTGAAGGTTGTGGCGGATACGCTTGAAGCGTCGATTCCATACGGCCAGCGAAATGCCGGACTGCTGCCGTACGTTGGCGACTCCACGCTGATGGTCGACCCTGCGACACTTTCGCTGCTCGTGCTGAACGCACGCGGCGAAATGGTGCGCGTGATGTCTGCGCCGCGTTCGCAGGACCTCAATACGTTGGCCAGCGCGAACCTCGGTTCGAATGCCTTCGATACACAAGGTCGCCTGATTTATCGCACCAACGCCGGAGGACAGTTTGGCGGTATGGGCGGTGGCATGGGTGGCCCGGGCGGTGGTTTCGGCGGCAACATGCCGCTGGGCGGTGGCGGCGGACGCGGCGGCGCGGCCCCGACGGGCGCGCAGGGCGCGACGAGCGCACAGAGTGGTCGCGGCGGCCAGGCCGCGACGCCGCCAGCCGCCGGCCAGCAGTCAGCCGCCGACATCCGTCGCCAGGTCGCCGCCGTGCAGGAAGACCGGTTCCCCTCGGGTAACAGCGCGCAGATTACGGTGAATGGTGAGCGTCGCACGCGCTCGTTCAACGACCGGAATCTACCCGACTCCATCCCAATTCTCCGCGCGAACTTCGACACGCGCAAGACGGATACGGTCGCGTTCATGCGCGTGACCAATCCGAAGTTTGAAATGAAGGCCACCGAGGATGGTGGCACGCAGGTCAGCGTGAAGATGAATCCGCTGCCGCAGAACGACGACTGGGCGCTCATGTCCGACGGAACGGTCGCTGTGGTGCGCGTGCTGGACTATCGCGTGGACTACATCAATCCTGACGGGACACGCGAGCGCTCAGCGCCGATTCCGTTTGACTGGAAGCGTATCAGCGACGACGAGAAGGCCAAGATGGTCGATTCGCTCAAGACCGCATCGAAAGAAGCGACAGAACGCGCGCAGCAGATGATGGCGGGCGGTGGTGGTGGCCGCGGGAGCTTCCGTCCGGCGTTTGAGCCGGTGGAAGCCGAGTTCCTGCCCGACTATTTCCCGCCCATTCGTTCGGGTAGCACGCTGGCCGATCAGGACGGGAATCTCTGGATTCTCCCCACCACATCCACGCTGGCCGCGCAGATGTCGGCGATGATTCCGGCGAACGTGCGCAGTCAGATTCCGGCGGGCATGCTTCCGGCGGGGATGAGCGGGCCTGCGACGGGACTCGCCTACGATATCGTAAATCGCAAGGGTGAGTTGGTGGAGCGGGTGCAGGTGCCTGTGGGCCGCAGTATCGCCGGTTTCGGACCCAACGGTGTCGTGTACCTGCTGGAGCGCAAGGGACGAGAGGTTTTCCTCGAGAAGACGCGTCGGGTGCAGCCGTAAACGGCTCCGTCTGAGAGAAGTGCCCGCCACGACAGATCGTGGCGGGCGCTTTGTCTTTCGTGGTAGCTTGCGTCACCGCCACGCGCGCGATGGAACGCGTCGCTGTTCGGCGGGTTTTCCTTTGCAGTGACTCGCGTGTGCCCTTTTTACAGCGCCGGCGTTTTCGGGCGATGTTCACCCGTCCTCCACAACATGCTCATCATGCTTCGCTCACTTGTCGTGTCGATACTCGCGCTGGGAGCGCTCACCGCGCCGACCGCCGCCAGCGCGCAAGCCGCGCCGCCGGCACCCGAGATCTATTTGCGCGTGCCGGCGAACAACGCCGTTGTCAAACCCACGTTCACCATCGAGTTCGGGCTGCGCAACTACGGTGTGGCTCCAGCCACCGTGAAGCTCAGCAACACGGGTCACTTCCATTTGTTGATCAACGTCGAGTCTCCCGCCGATGGCGTCATCATTCCGGCTGACTCGCTGCATCGTCACTATGGTGCGGGACAGATCGAGACCACGATGACCCTCGCGCCCGGCACCTACACACTGCGCGCGGTGCTCGGCGACTTCGAGCACAAGGTGATCAACCGTCAGTTGGTCTCGAAGCCCGTACGCATCACCGTCAAGCCGTAGCCGGCGACCGCGCTACAGGTACGGCGCGCCCAGTCGCGCCACACCATCGCGCAGGCGCACGGGCAGTGAGCGCGCTTTGATCTCGCTCAGACTCACGGGCCGCGACTGCGCGATGCGCGCGTCGATCAATGCCTCAAGCTCGCCGGCGAGCGCACTGTCGTAGCATTCGAGGTTGAACTCGAAGTTGAGCAGGAAACTGCGCGCATCCCAGTTCGTCGAGCCGATCAGGCTCCACTGTCCGTCCACCGTGAAGGCCTTGCTGTGGTCAAACGGAGGCGGAGAAAGAAAGATGCGACATCCTTTTTCGAGTAGATAGCGAAACTGCGGCGTCATGGCCCAATCCAGCACCGGCAGATTGGATCGCGACGGCAGCACAATATCCACCGTGACCCCGCGCATCGCCGCGACCTGCAGCGCACGCAGCAGGACATCGTCCACCAGAAAATACGGACTGATGATGCGCACATGATGTGTGGCGGCGGACAGTGCGCCCAACACCAGTTCGAGAATGTTCTCGATATCGTTGTCGGGACCATCGGGTACCCCGCGAGCGACTACGTCACCGGCTTCGCTCAAGCGGGGGAACCACGGATCGCGATCGAGTGCCTCGCGTGTGACAAACGCCCAGTCGACGCTGAACGTGCGCTGCAACTCGTACACGACGGGCCCGTCGACGCGGAAATGCAGACAGCGCACCGGTGACGGAGGTTGGCGCGACAGCCAGTGCCCGTCGCGAATGTTCATGCCACCGGTGAATCCGATGCGTCCATCCACGACCAGAATCTTGCGGTGGTTGCGCAGGTTGGCATAGCGATAGAGTCGCGGCAGTCGTGTTGGGAGAAATGCGGCCACGGGAATCCCCGCCTCGCGGAGACGACTCACCATCGTTGGGCGCGTGTACCGCGAACCCACGTCGTCAATCAACACGCGCACGTCCACGCCGCGCGCCGCCGCGGCCGTCAAGGCGCGAAAAAACTTCTCGCCAGTGGCGTCATTGTCGAAGATATAGCTGAGCAGCGAAACCGTACGCTCGGCGCCGCTGATGGCGGCCAGCATCGCCGGATACGCTTCATCGCCGTCCTGGAGCAACGTGATGGCATTGCCGGGCAACAGCGGATTGCCCGTGGCCTGCAAGCCGAGTCGCGCCAGGCCCGGCAATGTGGGATGTTTGGCGGCCAGCGACTGCAGAAACCCGGCGCCCGCCAGCGACGCACGAAACTCGCCCGTGTCGCCCAGAATCGGCTCGCGCTGCAATGCCACCGCGGCGCGCTTGATGCGGTTAATGCCGAAAGTCACGTAGAGCAGCGAGCCGACGACCGGTGCCAGCCAGGCTAGTCCGACCCAGCCGATTACCGCCGGAACCTGCCGCTTGCGAAGCACGGCGTCGACGGTGACGCTGATTGCGCCAAGGATGTGGCCGAGCGACAGCACCGCAGGCCACAGATCGGCGAGAAGGGAAAGCATGGGTGCATGATGCAAGCCGCACACAGGCGGGACAATGGCGCCGGCACGGTTCGACGCGCTAACCTGAGGATCCGTATCACGTCGATTCTCGTGCGGAGTGTCTGCTTGAACAGCTTTGAGGCGGCATCGCGGGGCCCGGTGTGCAGCGAGTGCGGCGTAGCGGTCGCTCCGGGCACATCACTTCCCATGCCCGGACTTCCGCCCGTGTGCGGGCACGTTCGCTGCACAACGCGGGCGGTGGACAAGCTCCGCGGACAGCAGAAGGCGTCGCGATTGCGCACCCTGCACGCACAGGTCGGCGGACGCGGTGAGGTGGTCTTCACGCCAGTCAATCAAGCGCAAACGGCACCGCTCTCGGCCCGCCGCCGCGACGCGTTCGCGCGTCACCTCGCGGCCATGCTCGACGCGGCGCTGGTTGGCATGCAGACCTCGGCGCAGAACAGGCCGGTGGGCGTTTCCATGCAAGGTGACAATGTCCACTTGCCTCCGGAGACGCCGCCGGCTGTTCATCGATCGATTGCCGCCGCCTGCGCCAACTGTCGGGGCTGGTGCTGTCGCACCGGCGGCACCAACGCGTGGATTACCTCAGATACCCTGCGGCGTGTGCGCCTGGAGCATCCCGACCTCGAGCCCGCGACAATACAGGAGCGCTACCTTTCGCAGTTGCCTTCGCGTGCGTATGCGGACTCGTGTGTGTACCACTCGGCCGCCGGATGCACACTCGATGCTTCGCTGCGATCGGACACCTGCCACACGTTCTTGTGCGACGGGGCGATCGAGTTGGTTCGGCTGGTGCATGCCCGTTCGGCGGCTCCACGCGATCCGTCCGTGGTGGCCCCTCACGACATTCGCATCGCGGCGACGGAAGGATCTCGCGTGGTGAGAGTCAGCCGCTTCGCAGCGCGCTGATCGCCTGCGGGACGTCGCAAATCCGGGCGCCGAACCGTAGACTCCAGTGGTCACTCGATCGCGGCGTTCGCCGATGCAGTGACGCCGGGCTCAATCTCATTCACTCCTGATTGCGGAGGCGGTCGTGCACCTGCCAGTGAAACGTTCGTTGCTGTTGTCGTGGTGTCTGTTCGTGTTGGCGTGCGGTGGTGACAAGGAGCCGGAAGCGGTGGAGCAGCCCGCCGAAAACATGGCCGACGCGATGGCGCAGATGACCAAGGCGGCGGAGCAGATGGCCACGGGCGCGAACAGCAACGTGCCGCTGATTCCGGCGCAAACGCTGCAGGATCGCTTCCCCAAGTCTATTGACGGCATGGAGCGCTCTGAATCGGAGCGAGAGGAGTCGGGCGCGATGGGCATGAAACTGTCGATCGCGACGGCCCGCTATCGCGACGACACGCGGTCGCTCGAGATCACGCTGACCGACGCCGGTGGTACGGGCATGCTCGCGGCGATGGGCGCGGCGTGGGCCATGGTTGATGTCGATCGCACGCGCGAAGACGGCTACGAACGCACGGTCACCATCGACGGCAACCGCGGGTTTGAGAGTGAACGTCGGTACGAAGGTGGTGTCGACTCCGAACTGCAAGTGATGGTGGGTGGCCGGCTGTTGGTAAAGCTCGATGGCAACGGCGTCACAATGGACGCGACCAAGCGCGCGCTGAAGGAACTCAATGTGAACTCACTCATTCCATAAGGTTTTCGTTGTGCACGTTCGACCAGTCGTCAAACACGATCCGTTCAATGCGGAGGCCAGCGACACAGCGCTCCGAGATAGCGTTACCGCGAGCCATGCGCACTATGTGCGTTCGAACTTTGCCACGCCGATGCTCGATGCCGCCACGTATGCGCTCGAAGTGCGTGGGCTTGATGACGCACTGCATTCGCTCACACTCGATGCACTGCGTGACATGCCGCAACACGCGGTTGTCGTCACGATGGAGTGTGCCGGCAACGACCGACTAAGCTTGCGGCCACTGCCTGCCGGGGAGCCGTGGGGCAGCGGTGCCGTGAGTACCGCGCAGTGGAGCGGCGTGCGCGTACGCGATGTGCTCGCCATGCTGCCGTCGCGCTCGGGCGCCGTCGAGGTACTGGCCGAGGGCGCCGACCGCGGGCCACGCGACGATTCCGAGAACGCTGCACCGGTACACTTTGCGCGTGGGCTGCCATTGGAGGACGCGCTTCACACCGACACACTGCTGGCGTTGGACATGAACGGGGAGCCATTGGCGGTGGCCCATGGCGCGCCCGTACGTCTTGTGGTACCCGGTTGGTACGGGATGGCGAACGTGAAATGGCTCACCACGCTGTCGCTGCGCACGACCCCATTTGACGGATATTTCCAGACGAGACGCTACGTGTATGACGTTGACGGTCACACCGCCCCCGTGACGCGCGTACGGGTCAAGTCGATGATCACGTCGCCCGTTGACGGAGGTGCCCATCGCGCGGATATCAACCACGTGAGCGGTTGGGCTTGGTCGGGGTTCGGGCGCATAACGCGCGTTGAAGTGGCGACCTCTGGTGGAGACGACTGGCAGGATGCCACGCTCTCCGAGCCGCAGGGGCCATGGGCGTGGACGCCGTGGTCACTCCCGTGGAGCGCACCGCTCGGGCGCTCGGTACTGCGAAGCCGCGCGACGGATGCGAGCGGAGCTGTTCAGCCGGATGTTGTTGAGTGGAATCGGCTTGGGTACGGCAACAACGCGGTCCGTGCAGTCGCGGTCGACATGCACGAGCACCGATGACCGATGGAACGACCATGTGGAGACACGGTCAGGCTCTTTGGGTAGTCTGATGGGTATGATGCAGGGTCGCTCGACATTTACCACGGGCACATCACGGCCTTCCGGTCGCAAACCACAACCAGGGCGGACGTCGCATGGATGTAATTGTCAATACCGATCACAACGTCGAAGGACGTGAGGCGCTGGCCGAGGCCGCGGAAGCATCAGTCCGGCATGGCATAGCCCGCTTCGCCGATCGAATTACGCGCGTTGAAATTCATCTCAGCGATGAGAACAGCCACAAGCACGGCCCCCAGGACAAGCGTTGCGTCATGGAAGCGCGCATCGCCGGTCGCCAACCAATGGCGGTCACGAACAACGCGTCCGATGTCGACAAGGCTGTCGCCGGTGCGGTCGATAAACTCCGGAGTGCGCTCGATACCGTGTTCGGGAAGCTGGCTACGCACTAACGTGCGATCGGCCACACCGGAGCCGCAGCGTTTCTACGGCGACGAGAGGTGAAGTATCGCGGCGACGAGCAGCATCACGATGGCGAGGACAGACGAGGCGTGGCGCTGAAGCCACGCCTCGCTGCGTTCTTGGGTTGAGTGGCTCTTGGGCACCGCTTGCTCGGTCGGGGGAGTTTGCACCGGAGCGCTCGCGGGTGCGTTGCCGCCTGGAGTCACGATTGCATTTGTCAGCTTCACCGCGTGACCGACGGTCGCGATGATCGGGAGCAGCATATCGCCTGCGGGTATGCGCCAACCACGATAGCGGCGGCGCCATAGCAGCGCGGCAACCGCGCTCCCGGCGGCGATGGGCCACAACAGTTCCATCGCGTCGTGCACGGTGAGCCCCGCATATCCGGCGTCGGGTGACGGCATCCACCACGGTGCAGTCAGCACAACAATCACGGCGCACCAGCCGAGCACCGTCAACGATGTCGCGGCGTCTGACATTGTTTCCGGTGTTTCTCGAGCTGGCGTCGCGCACCACAGCGCGCGCGCCATCAAGAGCGTCGTGCCGATGGCGGCGGCGGTGAGCCAGGGAATCACCCAACTCCATCCGGCGTCGTACAGCGTAGCCTTCAACCCGAGTTTCGCGATCGCCCCCGTGGTCGCGGGCGCACCGGCCAACACGAGTGCGGGCACTACAAACAGCGGCCACGATCGCCGAACGCCAGTCTCGACCACTTCGGCGCTCACGAAGAGCGTACCCTTGGTTACGCCATGATGCGCCGCGAACAGTGCAATAACCGCGACGAACTGTCCGGTGACATCAGGCGCCGCGAGCCCTACACCCAGCAGCACCGTGATCATGCCCATCTGACTGATGCTGGAGTAGCCGAGCACAGTCGCGGCGCGGAGCTGCATGCTGCCAATCACTGCCGCGCCGAGCGCGGCGACGAGTCCGGCAACGACCAATGGCAGCGCGAGCGCCGATGCGGCGCCGCTTCCGAGTGGCAGCGTAGACACCCAGCCGAGCACGCCGGCGTTGATCATCGCGCCGCCCAGCACCACGCGCACCGCAGCGGGAGCGGCCGTGTACACCGAGGGCAACCACATATGCACGCCGAACAACGCACACTTGACGCCAAAGCCAACGAGCAGGAACGCGGTGATCATCACCGCACGTGGCGATTGCGCGATTGCGTCTGGGACGGCCAGCATGGCCGTGTTCGCGCCGGCATGACTCGCGAAGAGCAAGCCGCACAGGATCGCCATTTCACCGAGCACCGTGAACACGAGATACACACGACCCGCGGAGCGTGACGCTGCCGTTCCGTCGGCGACCACGAGCGCGTACGCGCCGAACGACATGAGCGCAAAGCCGCTGTAGAAACCAGCGATATCCTGTGCGACCGCCAGCCACATGGTACCGGTGAGCGTCGCCAGCCAGGGAATCACAAGTTGCGGCAACTTCGTCCGGGTTCCATGCGATGTAAGGGCAAGACACCCGCCGATACACCACATCGCGGCCATGGCTGCCAGCATGATTCGACGAGTGGGATCAAGCGACCAGCTGCCGGCGAACAGCAGCCAGTCAAATCGATACTCCGCGGATTCGGCGACGAAGAACGCGGCCATGAGCGCGGGAAGCGGAATGATCGGTAACGCCAACCCGACCGCTTGCCGCGCGCGCGGGTGCACCGCGATCGCGAACGCCACCAGCGGAAAGCATACCGCCAGCACAATCAACTGATTGTTCACGGTAGGTACTCCCGTCGCGCGATCAGGATCGCCCACTGCAACGGACTGAACGCGAAGCTCGCGAGCAGGCCGGCCCCGACCGTGAACACGGCCGTAACGACGGGCGGGAGCAACAACCAACCGCTGGTTTCCCAGCGACCGAACGTGCGCTCCTCCGGCCACGGCGCGACTTGCGGACGAAACCAGAGGCGGTGCAGGATTGGCAGAAAATACGCGGCGTTGAGCAGACTGCTGAGCACGAGCACACCCACGACCCAGGGCATGCCCGCATCGAGCGCGCCCAGGCCGAGGTACCATTTACTCACAAAACCGGCCAGTGGTGGCACGCCGATCATGCCGAACGCGCCGATGCTGAAGGCAATACTCGTGAGCGGCATGCGTCGTCCTGCCCCATCGAGGTCGCTGATGCGATGCACCCCAAGTGTTTCGGCGAAGTTTCCGGCGCAATAGAACAGCGTGACTTTCATGATGCCCTGATGCAGCAGATGCACCAGTCCGCCCACCGTCCCGATCGGTCCAAACAGACTGATCCCGAGCGCGATGTACGAGACCTGACTCACGGTGGAAAACGCCAGACGCCGTTTGAGGTCGTCCTGCCAGAGTGCGCGCAGCGAGCCCCACAGAATCGTGATGCTCGCGATGACGGTGAGCGGCAACAGCAGCTGCAGATCGCGCGCGAAGTCGATACCGTACACGTCATACACGACACGCACGATGCCAAACGCGCCAGCTTTCACCACAGCCACCGCATGCAGCAACGCACTGACTGGTGCGGGTGCGACCATCGCCTGCGGAAGCCAGCCGTGCAGCGGGACAAGCGCAGCTTTCACGCCGAGTCCTGCAATCAGCAGACCGAATGCGATGCGAAGCATTGGCCACGATGTTTCACTCATGTCACGCAGCGAGCCCATCTCACGAAACTCGATATCACCAACGAGCCCATGCAGCAGCGCGACACCGAGTAACAGGGCCGCACCACCGCCGATTGTGTACGTCAGGTATACACGACCGGCCGCCAACGCCTTGGCTGACCCGCGATGCACGACCAGCGGATAGGTGGAAAGCGTCAGCAACTCATAGAACAGCAGGAAGGTGATCAAGTTGCCGGCAAGGGCCACGCCCATCGTGCTGGCGACGCACAGACTGAAAAATCCGAAGAAACGACTGCGATTGGGTGCGCCCTCGAGATACCCGATCGCGTAGATGGTGGTGAAGAGCCAGAGAATCGCCGAGAGTCCCGCAAACAGGCAGGCCATCGGGTCGGCACGAAGCAGAAAGTCCGCTCCCGGCACCATCTCAAAACGCACCTGCGTGAGCGATCCCTGCGCGACGCGCCACGTCATGAGCGCGACCAGTGCAACCTTGAGGACGGCCGCGCCGAGATTGAGACTCGTACGCAGCGCGCGCGTAGTCTCCGGCAGCAAAAAAATGATCACGGCGGGTAGCAGCGAACTGGCCAATACCCACGCGGGCAACGCCACTTGGGTCATGGCGTCACTCCGGCGACCGGTGCGCCAATGCGCAGCACGGCGAGCGGTCCCGTCGCCACTACGCCCACCACAATCGCGCCCGCGGCCAGTAACAAGGAGACGAGATCCCACCCGAGCGGTGTGCGGTCAAACTTGTCGCCCGTTCCTTGCTTGAAGGACGCGCTCAGTACGCGAAAGACGTAACCCGCGGTGAGCGCGCCGCCCCCGATCAACGCCACCGCCCAGTGCCATTGGCCGCTCGCCAACGCACTTTGCAGCAACAGCCATTTCGCGCTGAACCCACCGCTTGGCGGGAGTCCCATCAGGCTCACGCCCGACAAACCGAACGCGAACAGTGCCAGCGGCATGTGACGGCTCACACCGCTGAGGTCGGTCACGCGAGACGAGCCGACCGCAGCGATGAGGGTGCCCGAGGCGAGAAACATGGCGCTCTTGGCCAGTGCGTGGGCGACGAGCTGCAACATGAGTCCGTCCCACGCGAGCTCTGGTGCGCTGCCGCTGAGCAACAACGCCATCCCGACGAACAAATAGCCGAGCTGTGCGACCGTGGAGTGTGCAACCAGCATCTTGAGTTCGGCATGACGTAGCGCCTGCCAACCGCCCCACACGATCGCGCCGGCTCCAAGCGCACCGAGTCCCTGCGCGAGCGACGGGGAAATGATGGTGACACCAACGCCAACCATGATGCGCAACAACATCACAAACGATGCCTTGACGACGAGCGCGGACAGCAGAGCGCTCACGGGTGTCAGCGACACGCCGTGCGCTGGAGGCAACCACGCATGTAACGGAAAAAGCGCGGTCTTGAGGCACAAGCCGGCGGTAATCAACGCCAGCGCGACATACGTGATGGTATCGGGTGCCGCCAAGGCCGCCAGCGAGGAAAGCGCAAGCGATCCGTAGGCGGCGTACAACAACGCCACACCCAGGAGATACGCGAGCGATCCGAGCAGTGCCGCAAACAGATACCGCAGCGCCGCCGCCAAAGCGTTGGCACGCCCGGAGATAGCCACCAGACCAACAGCGGAAAGCCCCAATAACTCGAGACCGACGTACATGTTGAACAAGTCGGCCGCGAGCCACACCGCGTTGAGCGCCGCGCCGAGCATGAAGAACAGCGGCCAGAACCAGCGCTGTGCCTCCGATGCGTCGGCGTCGATTGGTGTCCACAAACGATAGAGCGCGCAAGCCGATCCGATCACACTCGTAAGCAGTGCCATGGTACTGCCGAGGCCATCGGCACGCAGTGCGATGCCGAGCGGCTCGGGCCACGCGCCGAGCACGTGTGTGAGCACGCCGAGTCGGGAGGTGTACCACCACAATCCCGCGCAGATCGTCACCCAGCTTACGAGCCCGGGCAGCACGAGGAACGTGGGCCGACGACGCGGGCGCACGAGTGCGAGCACCGCCCAGACAAGCGGTACAACAATCGCGAGGGGAAGCAACGAGGCGCCAACGAATGCCTCGGTCACACGTCGTCCTCTTCAGGCAGTGTGGTGCGCCCGGTCGCCGCGAACCAACGGCGGAACAGAATCAGCGCCAACGCTGTGGACGCGACAGCGACGACGATTCCGGTCAGCACGAGCGCCTGGGGAATCGGATCCGGTGCGCGTTTGTGCTGCGCGAGTCCCACGAGGATCAGAAAGCAGCCCGTACCCATGATGTTGAACGCCAACAAGCGTCTCAGCAAATGCGTGTGCGCCATGAACGCGCCAAAAGCAGCGGCCACCAGCACGACCCCGACAAGCGCATACCAGAGTTCGGCGCTCATACGCGCTCGTCCCCCGGCGCAGGCGCACTGGCGAAGAGCCCGAGCAAACTGATGCCGATCGACACGGTGAGTACCGTCTCGATCGCGACGATAATCACGCCGGCATACGAAGAGGGCCACGCCAGCAACGGACGACCGAACAGCAACGTCGTTGTGGCGGCGGCCAGAAAGCCTGCGAACCCGGCGAGCAGCGCGACGTGTGACCAACGGTTCGCCGCGAACGGTCCGGTGCGGCGGCCGGAAACACGCCACAAGACACCGAGTGCCGCCAGCACCGCTCCCGCCTGAAATGCACCACCTGGTTGAAAAGCGCCTGCCCACAGCAAGTACACCGCGGTCATGGTCATCAGCGGCAGCAACGTCATGGTGAGCGACGTGAGCACTGGCGTATTGATCACGCTGTCGAGGATCACCGATTCGGGCGAGGACTCATCGGCCGGTGTTGGATCGCGCAGTGCCAACGCGACGACCACCGCAACGAGCAGGACCGCGATCTCAAGCAGGGTGTCGTAGCTGCGAAACTGCAGCAGCACCGCTGTGATCGGATGGGCAACGCCGCTCCGGGGAATGCCCTCGGCGAGATCCACCGCGAGATCAAATGGTGGGAACTCACGGGTAAGGACCGCGCTGCCGAGCATCACGGCCATACCGACACTCAATGCGACCGAGGCATAGGCCCGCGCGCGATTCACGACTCCTCCGGGTGCGGCGTCCGTCGCAGATGACCGATGGCGTCGAGCAGCAGGGCACCCGTGAGGCCGGCTCCGATCGCGGCTTCGGCCAACGCGACATCGGGCGCCTGCAGTCGAATCCAGGCGAGCGCAACCAGCAGCCCGAACACAATGAACAGCACCACCGCACGAAACAGATCGCGCGACCAGAGTGCGCCGAGCGCGGCCACCACGAGCCCGAGCCCGAGCAGGGCGTCGAAGAGCATGGTCAACATGTGTGGCGCATCATCACATGTCTCCTCGATGCCACGGTGCCAGCCCTCGTGCGCGTGCCCGACGCGCCACCAGATGACTCGACGTTGCACTGGCCGCGAGCACGAGCATCCAGATCAGCAGCAGCTTGAGCGCCGACGCCACGCTCGAGGCCGACGGAATCAGGCCGAACACGAGCAGCCCGAGTCCGATATTGTCGGCTTTCGTCAGCGCATGCAACCGGGTGTACACATCCGGGAAGCGCAGCAGTCCAATCGTGCCAACCGCGAAAAACACAACGCCGGTCACGATGAGCAAGCTCTGCGCGATTTCAAGCCACGTCATGATGTCGCTCCTCCGGCCGCGATGAGGGCGGTACGCGTCCTACAAACGCCGAGACGGTGACAATCGCCAGCAGTGCCAGCACTAGCGCGACATCGCGCAGCGCTGGGACTTCCGATCGCGCCGCGAGCACGAGCAGCATGCCCACGCCCGTCGTACCAAAGAGCTGCCCCGCGAGCATGCGGTCTTCCTCTTGTGGGCCGCGGAATACGCGCCACAGGCTGCCGAGCAGTGTGGCCAACAACGCCAACAGCGCGGCATCAAGCAGCAGTGCGAAGGGCGTGCTCACGCGAGCGTGAGTCCGAACAACGCACCAACCTGGCGCTCGGCCTCCCGCACATCGCCCTCGATGTCAGCACGTTGGTCGAGCACGTGCAACGTCAACTGATGATCGTGCAGGTCTACGCCGAGACTGCCCGGAAGCAGGCTCAGTGTGGCGACCAGCAACACACGTGGCGGACCGGGAGGGAGCTGGAGGTACACGTCACGCATCGCGGGGTCGAGCGGCAGCGAAGGCGAGAGTGTGCGCCGTGCGACGTCGATGCCGGCCAGAAGCGATTGGCCGAGAAAGAACACCGCGAAGCGAGGTACAGCGAGCCAGCGAAGCCGCACTGGCTCGGTCCTATCGTGAACGCGCGATGGCCTCGCGACGTGCACAGCGCCCAGCGCCAGCAGTACGGCGAGCACGCCGAACCCCACGCCGCTTGCAGCACCGTCGCTGAGCACAAACCACAGGATCGCCAGCACCGGGGCCAGCCGCAGACTACGTGTCATGTACCTCCCGTACTGCGAGAGAAGCGCCGCATCGCAAGTTAGCCGCGTGTGCAGCCGATGAGTATCTTCGGACAATTGGAAGGAAGTGCTCCCGCCCATACTCCATTTTCGGAGATATCCCGAATGCCGCACCGCCTGTCCGTGTACTCCGCAGCGTCACTGACGTTGCCACATTTCTCGCTTCGGCGGTTCAGCAGCGTGGTCGTCGTCGCGGGTGCGCTGATCGTGTTGCCTTGCTCTGCTGCACTCTCTGCACAGGGGCCTGCACGCCCGGCGACGACATCGGCGGGCGCGGGTGCGCGATCCGCGCTGAAGTCGCTCTCGCTCGACGACTACGGACAGTGGCGTCGCGTGACATCGGCCGCACTCTCGCCGGACGGCGCGTGGCTGTCGTACGCCTATGTGCCGAATGAAGGTGACGGGGTGTTGCACGTGCGCTCACTCACCGGCGATCGTATGCACACGATTGCCGTGGGCAGCGCCCCCGTCTTCAGTGATGACTCGCGCTGGGTCGCGTATATGGTGAGCCCGACCGAAGCCGAACTGGAACGCGCGCGCCGTGCGCGGACTGGCGGCGGGGCGGCGGCTGCGGCACCTGCTCCCCCGCGGCGATTCGAAGTGCGGAATCTGCTCTCGAGTGAAACATTCGCCGTACCGAATGCGGCGACCTTCGCGTTTTCGCGCAGCGGAACATGGGTCGCGGTGCGCACGGCCAAGGCGGTCGCATCCGCGAAGCACGATGGTGCCGACCTCATCGTCCGTGATCTTACCACGAAGTCCACGCGCAACATCGGTAACGTCGGACAGTTCGCCTTCGACGAATCCGGCGCGCATCTGGCGTACACGATAGACGCCGCCGAGAAGCTCGGCAATGGCCTGTACGTGCTCACGCTGGCGACGGGCGAAACACGCGCGCTCGACGGCGCCGCCGCCGACTATGCCCAGCTGGCGTGGAGTGACAAGGGTACGCATCTGGCGGTGCTGCGAGGAACCACGCCCGAAAGCAAGGTACAGCGGGTGAATACCGTGCTCGTGTACACCGCGCTCGGTACGCCACAGTCGCACTCGCTCTCGGTGGACGGCGCGGCGGTCAGCGCACGGCCGGCGGGACACGTGATCAGTGAGTTCGCCCCGCTGCGCTGGGCGCCCGACGGATCGTCGCTGATGCTTGGCGTGAAGGAGCAGGAGGACGCACCGAAAAAGTCCGACGATCCGGTGGCGAATGTCGACGTGTGGCACTGGCGTGATGCCGAGCCGCAGTCGGTTCAGATCGTGCGGCTCGCGCAGGAGAAACGCAGCACGTATCCGGCACGATTCACGGTGTCCACCGGCACCCTGCGCGTGCTCGGCGACAGCGTGATGCGCAGTGTACAGCCGACAGCCAATCAGCGGTGGGGTATCGGCCGCATCGATACGAGTTATCGCGGTGAAGTGGCGTGGGGTGGGAGCCGCGGTGACTACTATCGCGTGCACATGAACACCGGCGAACGCACACTGATCGCGCGTTCTCTCTCACGCACGATGGGCACCTCGCCTGACAGTCGCTGGTTCCTGTATCTGCAGGACGGACGGGTCCACGCGTACGATCTCGAGGCCGGACGTGATCAGATCATCGACGCGTCCACAAGCACGCGCTTTGTCGATGTGACAGACGATCATGACTATGAACGTCCCACCTACGGCGTGGCCGGCTGGAGTGCGGACGGCAAGCACGTCGTGCTCAATCATCAGTTCGATCTCTGGCAGCTGGCCTTGGATGGGTCACGCGCGGTGAACCTGACGCGTGGGATGGGCGAGCAGGAGCAGATCCGCTTTCGCCTCGTGCGCAACGCTGAGGGCGGTCGACGCGAGGCCGACGAGCCGGGGGTCGATCTGAGTCGGCCACTGCTGCTCACCGCGTACGGTGAGTGGACCAAGCAGAGTGGCTACTACGAGCTGGCGCCCGGCAAGTCACCAGCGCCGCGTGTGTACGACGACCGTGCGATTGGCGGGTACGCCGTGTCGCAGAACGGCGCACGCATCGCATTCACGCAGGGCAGCTTCACGGAGTATCCCGACTGGTACGTGTCCGATCGGCGTTTCACGTCACCGCGCAAGGTGACCGAGGCGAATCCGCAGCTTGCGGAGTATGCGTGGGGGCGGAAGGTGCTTGTGGACTACACCAACAGCAAAGGACAGAAGCTGCAAGGCACACTCACCTTGCCGGCGAACTACGAGCCCGGCAGGAAATATCCGATGCTCGTGTACTTCTACGAGAAGATGTCGCAAACTCATCACGCGTTCAGCATGCCCGCGTTCGATGACCGTCCGCACATCTCCACGTACGCCAGCAACGGCTATCTGGTGTTGCAGCCCGACATCGTCTATGAAATCGGCAAGCCGGGCTCGTCGGCGCTGGACTGCGTGACAAGCGCCGTACAAAAGGTCATCGACATGGGCTATGCCGACGCGGCACGCATCGGCTTGCAGGGGCACAGCTGGAGCGGGTATCAGTCGAGCTTCATCCTCACGCAAACTGACATGTTCCGCACGGTGGTGACCGGTGCGCCGCCCACGAATCTCATGAGCTTTTACGGCACACTGTATCGCAGCAGCGGCACCATTCAGCAGGGTATCAGCGAGGTGGGACAGGTGCGCATGGGGCGCAACGTGACACCGTGGAGTGCGAAGGAGCTCTACGAGAGCCAGTCACCCGTGCACAATGTACAGAACATCAAGGTGCCCTTCATGATTCTGCACGGCACCGAAGATGGTGCGGTGGATTGGATGCAAGGGCTTGAGCTGTACTCAGCCGCGCGGCGCAACGGGAAAGAGGTGATTCTGCTCTCGTATCCCGGCGAACCGCATCATCTGGCGAAAAAAGAAAACCAGAAGGACTTTCAGGTGCGCATGCGACAGTACTTCGATCACTATCTCAAGGACGCACCGGCCCCCGCCTGGCTGACCGACGGGGTGCCGCAGGTACGCAAAGCGCGCTGATCAGCGCGATCCCTTCGCCACCTGTTCCACGCGCTCCATCACGCGGAGCAGATTGCCACTCCAGATCTTGGCGATCTGCTCCTCGGTATATCCGCGGCGCACGAGTTCGAGCGTGACGTTGAACGTCTCGGCGGCGCTGCGCCAACCCTCCACGCCACCACCGCCGTCAAAGTCGGAGCTGATGCCGGCGTGATCGATGCCGATGCGCTTGACGACATAGTCGATGTGATCGACAAAGTCGGAGACGGTGGCCGCCGGATCGGCCGGATAGCGGCGCGCGGTGATGTCTTCCTGCTTGGCCAGGAACTCATTGCGGCGGGCGTCCGACAGGGCCGCGATCGCGGTGCTCACTTCGCGGTTGTTGGTCGCCGTGATGCCGAACTCCTTCCGCAGATCGGCAATCGCGGCTTCACGTGCCGCCGCCTTGCGTGCGTCGCATTTTACGTAGCTGTTGAAGGCTACGAGCTGCACCACACCGCCGTTGGCCTTCATCGCGTCGAGCTGTTCGTTGTCGAGGTTGCGGCTGTGATTGCAGATCGCGCGCACGCCGGAGTGCGACGCCATGAGCGGCGCTTTCGACAGCGCGACCGTCTGCATCATGCTCGCTTTGGACGGATGCGAAATGTCAATCATGATACCAAGCCGGTTCATCTCGGCGACCACCTGCCGGCCCAGGGGGCTCAGGCCGTTGTGCAGCCACACGTTGTCACGCTCGCCGGTGTTGGAATCGGAGAGCTGGCTGTGTCCGTTGTGCGCCAAGGACATGTAGCGGCCACCCAAGTCATAAAAGCGCTTGACATTCGTGATGTCGCTCCCGATCGGGAACCCGTTCTCGATGCCAATGAAGATCTCCTTGCGTCCGCTGGCGTAAATCGCGCGAGCCTCAGCGGCCGTACGAGCGAGCCCCACACGCGTCGGTGCGATGGTGTCGGTGAAGCGAGTCACCGCCTCGAACTTCTCGAGCGCGGAGGCCTTCGCGCCGGCAAAGCCTGCGTCGTCCAGGCGCGGTGACTGCCCCACGTACACGATGAGGAAGGCGGCGTCGAGGCCACCCTCCTCCATCTTGACCAGATCAACCTGCGTGCGCGGCAGACGCTGTGAATAGTTGAGCGTGTCGGCTCGGAAGTTTGCTGGACTGATGTCGACGTGCGTGTCGAGCGTCATCACCCGATCGTGGATGGCGCGCGCGCGGGCGATCATGGCCGGATCGTCGGCCGACCGCGACTGGGCGGCGGCGAGAGCAGGCAGTGCGAACGACACTGCCGCGAGGGCGGCGCCAAGAGCAGGCAGTGCGAACGACACCGCCGCGAGGGCGGCGCCGAAGCGGAGGGATCGGAGCATGGCAGGCCGGGCAGTGTGGGGGACAGGTGCGAGGGCACTCAGGCAAGATACGTGCGGCGCGAGGCGCGCGTTGCCGCGGACAACGCCGGGCCCCGAGCGCATCGCCGCGAGCGTCCGCATATTCCTGTGCATTGACCCCTTCCGAGGAGATGCTCCGCACCATGTCTGTCCACATCCCGTTTCCCCGAGCCGCGCGCTCTTGCACCCGCCTGCTCTCCCTCCTGCTGCTCGCCACGCCGGTGTGCCTGCTCGCGCAGACACCGGCCGCGCCCATCAAGTTCGCCCGCTACGCGCACGTCGCCAACGACGGTCGCGTTGCCTTCACGTATCAGGACGACATCTGGTTGGCCGATGCCAACGGCGCCAACGCTCGGCGGCTCACGGCGCATGTCGCACGCGACATGATGCCGCGGTTCTCGCCGGACGGACGATGGATTGCCTTCACCAGCAACCGCATGGGCAACAACGATGTCTATGTGTTGCCGGTGACGGGCGGGGAGCCGAAGCAGCTGACGTGGCACAGCGGCGACGATCAGGCGCTCTATTGGACGCCCGACGGTCGCGAAGTGGTGTTTACATCGGGACGTGGGGTGAAGCAGTGGGGATCGCCGCTGTATCGTGTGGCGCTCGACGGCACGATTCCGCGTGCACTGCCCATGGACGCCGGCCGCAGCGGCATGCTCAAGCAGGACATGACGATGGTGGCGTTCAATCGATCGGTGCCGAGTTATTGGCGGAAAGGCTATCGGGGTAACAGCAACGCCGACATTGCGGTGCAGGATCTGCGCAGCGGTGAGATCACGGAGCTCACCGATGTTGACATGAAACGCTATCAGGAGAATGTGCACGACGTCCACCCGATGTGGGGTGCGGACGGCCGCATCTACTTCGCCTCGGAGCGCGACGGCATCTTCAACATCTGGCGCATCGCGGCCACCGGCGGCGCTGCGGAGCAGATCACTCGCCATACGGACGATGGCGTGCAGTTTCCGGCCATCTCGCCGGACGGCAGGCGCATGGTCTACGAAAACGCCTTCGACCTGTTTACGCTTGATATCGCCGGCGGACAACCGCGCAAGCTCGACATTCGCATGGCCGTAGACCCGAAAGAGAATGACATCGGCGTGATCTCGGCGGGTCATCGCGCCGATGGGTTCACCGTGTCACCGACGGGCGACTATCTCGCGGTCGATGTGCATGGCGAAATCATGATCGTGCCGTCGGAAGAAGGCGTCGGCGAACTCACGCGCGTGACCGATTCCCCGTGGCGCGAGCGCAGTCAGCTTTGGTCGCCAGACGGTCGCCGCATCGCGTACATCTCCGATGAAAGCGGCGAAGAAGAGATCTGGGTGTGGGAGCGCGCAACCGGAGCGCGTCGCCAGCTCACCACGCAGGAGTCGATCAAGGCGGATCTCACCTGGGCCAACGACGGCCAGAAGTTGGCGTTCACGGCCAACAATCGCCTCTGGGAACTCGATGTCGCGAGCGGATCGCCGCGCGAACTCTCGCACAATCCGGCCGGCGGATATTCGATCGCGCAATACTCCGCAGACGGTCGGTGGTTGCTCTACACACGTCGTGACGACGATCAGAACGCGGATGTGTACTTGTTCGAGGTGGCGGCGCGACGCGAATACAATCTGAGCGCGAATCCGTTCACCGACAGCAATCCCGTCCTGACGCCCGATGGTAAACATGTGGTGTTCACGTCAACACGTGACGCTGGCACGAGTCACCTCTTCAGCGTGTCGCTCTCGCGGCTGCGTGAGGACCCCAACGATCCGCTGGTGCGTGAGCGCGTGCGTCGTGCCGGGAATCGCACGGAACGCGCGGATTCGGCGGCGGCGGGCAATGCGGCCGCATCGGTGGCGCAGGTCATCATCACCGTCGATACGGCAGGTATCGCACGCCGCGCCGCGCAGCTCACCCGCGGCGCTGGCAGCGCGGGCAACGTATTTCTTTCGCGCGATGGCCGTACGATTCACTTTACGGTGACTGGTGCCACAGGAGAAGACGCCAACGGACTTTTCGCGATCGGGCTCGACGGGCAGAATCGCCGCCGCATCGCCGCCGGCGCCTTCGCCGGCCTCACGCCGACGGCCGACCGGCGCACGGTGTTCTTCCGTCGTGCCGCACCGGGCGGAGACCGCGACGGTCCCCCCAGCACCGCAGGCAGTGAGATTCACAAGTTGGTGATCGCGACACCGCAGCGCACCGAGCGCGTGAACTTCAACTTCACGGTTCGCGTGGATCGCCGCGCCGAATGGCGGCAACTGCTCGCTGAGTCGTGGCGCGTGATGAAGTACCGCTTCTACGACGAAGAGATGCACGGCCGCGACTGGAAGGCGATCTGGCGTACGTATGAGCCGCTGCTGGCCCACGTGGGCACGAATGAAGACGTGTACGATCTCGCCAACGAGATGATCGGCGAGCTGAATGCCTCGCACACGGGCGTGAGTGGTCCACCGTCTCGTCCGATGCCTCGGCTGTATTCCACGCGGCTGCTCGGGCTTGAACTCGAGGCAGACGAAAAGTCGGGACGCTACCGCATCGCGCACATTCATCGCGGTGGACCGGCCGATCAGGAATGGCTCGAGCTGGCCGTTGGACAGTATGTTCTCGCGATCGACGGTCAGGAGGTGAAAGCGGGCGACAACTACTGGAAACTCCTGAGCAACACATTGAACACGTACGTGCCCGTGCGGGTCGCTGCGCGCGCAACGGGTGAAGACGCGCGTAGCGTGCGCATCAACACGGTCACCACGCTCGGCGACATCAAGTACGAAGAATGGGTGGCCGAGCGTCGCGAGATCGTGGAGCGCGAGAGCAAGGGTGAGATTGCGTACGTACACATTCGCAGCATGAATCAGCCGTCGCTCGAGAAATTTCGCAACGAGATCAATCAGTACAGCAACAAGGCCGGTATTGTGGTTGACATTCGCTTCAACGGTGGTGGCAACATCGATCAGGAGCTCATCGATATCCTGGAGCGCGAGCCCTACCAGTTCTGGAACAATCGCAGCGGCTCGCGCGCGTGGGGACGTCGTCCGCGGCAGGCCATCGCCGGTCCCAAGGTGATGTTGGTCAATCAGCGGTCGGGCTCAGACTCTGAAGTCACACCGATGGCGTTCAGACAGCTCGGGCTGGGACGCATCGTGGGGAACCCCACCGCCGGTGCGGTGATCGCGACCGGCAGCTACGCGCTCATCAACGGCGGCAGCATCCGCACGCCGGGATCGCTGGTGGTGACGTATGATCCCACGAGACCCAACAACTATGGCGTGAATCTGGAGAACTACGGGGTGCCGCCGGATGTCTGGGTGCGGAACTCGCCCATGGATGAAGTGGCCGGCCGCGACCGCGAGTTGCTGGAAGCGGTCGCCGAGGCGATGCGCATGCTCCGCGCGGCACGGACCGCGGGCAGCCAGGAGAACTCTGGTGCGCGCTGATCGCGTGATGGTGTTGGTCGGCTGTGCAGGCGCTGCGCTCGCGGCGGCATGCGCGACCCGGAGTGCGCCGTCGGCATCGCCGGCGCGCTCCGGCGGCTCGAGTTCGATTGAGCTGTGCTGCGGCGACAGCGCGATCGGAGTTGGGCTGCGCATCGCGGCCGACTATCGCGAGCCCACCATCACGACGCGGCGGTTTACCCACGCGCAGTTCTGGGGCGCCGTCTTGCCGGTCGTCACGTACGCCGGATTCGGCGTGGAACAGGTGGGCACCTCACTGCACGGCCGTCCGCTGCGCACGATCACCATCGGTACCGGGCGCGACACCGTGCTGCTGTGGTCGCAGATGCACGGCGACGAATCGACGGCCACAATGGCACTGGCGGATTTGTTCCGCTGGTTTGCCAACACTCGTGCTGAGTCGCGTGACGACGCCTTGCGAGCGCGCATCCTGAACGGTGTGACGCTGGTGTTTCTCCCGATGCTCAACCCCGACGGCGCGGAGCGGTTTCAGCGGGAGAACGCGGTCGGGGTGGACATCAATCGCGATGCTCGGCAGCTCGCGACCCCGGAAGCGCGTGCGTTGAAATCGGTGCGCGATCGTCTCAAGCCAACGTTCGGCTTCAACCTGCATGATCAGAATGCACGTACGCGCGTCGGGCGGGATGGCGTGCAGGCGGCGATCGCGCTGCTGGCGCCCGCGCATGATGCGAGCCGCACGTACAATGATGTGCGGGCGCGCGCCCGACTCGTCGCGTCGACGCTCGCGACCTCGTTTCTCACGGAACTTCCCGGCCGCGTGTCCAAGTACGACGACGGGTTCAACGCGCGCGCGTTCGGCGATCTGATGCAGCAGTGGGGGACGAGTACCGTCCTCATCGAAAGCGGCGCGCTACCGGGCGATCCCGAGAAGCAGCGTCTGCGTGCACTGCATGTGGCGGCGCTGCTGAGTGTGTTTGATGCGCTGGCGACCGGTGCATACGCGGGAGCGGATCCCGACGTGTACGAATCACTGCTCGTCAACACCGGCGGCGCCAGTGACCTGCTCGTGACCGGTGGACAGCTGGTTCTGCCCGGAATGGCACCTGTCCGCGTTGATCTGGCGATCAACTATGATGAAGCGGTGGCGCGCACGGGCGGGCGCGTGCGCGAGGTGGGTGATCTCACCGGTGTCATCGCGATTGACACGATCGATGTGCGCGGGCTGTTCCTGCATCCCGACTCGGTCACGCTCGCACGCACGACGGCCGGCGCAGTACTGCCAATCGGAGCGCCGGCATTGCTGCGGGTACGACGTGGTGCGTCAGCGACGAGCGCACTCGTCCGCACGATCGGCGGCAATACACCACGCGACTGATCCTCGCGCGGTGCCGCGTCATGCCGCGTCATGCCGCGTGGTGCCGCGTGCTGCCGCGTGCTGCCGCGTGCTGCCGCCTCACGGCGTGTCAGGCGGGCAGCTCGTCGCCCGTCTGATCGCTCACGAACTGCGAGCGTTCGCCCAGCGTGCGCGACGTCCCGCGCGATCCGACGCCACGCAATCGTTCATAGTTGCGGCGCATCAGGTCGATCACAGCTGGAATATCGTGCTCGCTCCGGATGGGGTGACTCACCCACCCTGAGGCGGCCAGCGTGTGATGCGGGCGCGCCCGACCGGAGGCGACCAGATCACGTCGTTCGCGCAGCGGGAAACGAAGATCGGCTGTGCGATCATCGTGCAAGTGACCGATCTCGCGCTGTTGCACGCGGAATTCAACACCGCCGAACTTGTGCGGTTGTACGGTCACTCCATCCCATCCGCCCACGATATCGATGATTCGTTGGCTGACGCTCGCCTGTGCCACTACGCCTCCATTGCAACGACGCTCGCACGCGTCCGTCATGAACACGCGGGTCGCTGCATCAGGCCGCATCGTCGCGGCCTGCACATATGTTGCAGGTCGCAAACCGAATGCGCCAGAGGTCGCGAGCGCCACTCCGTGAGGTTTGTCACGGTGCCACCATGCGATTCGACGCACGGCGCAAAGGAGTCGGGTGCGACGTGCCGACCAACGTCCCGCCGCCGTCACGCGTAAGGTGAGCAATGACAGGCGCTTGGCGCGGCCTACCGCGTTTGCGCCGATTCTTCCCGTGGAGTCTCGAGTGATCGTCCCGACAGTGCGCGGCACGGCCATGCCGCACGTAGCGATTATTGGCGGTGGCATCATCGGCTTGTCCGTCGCGTGGCGGTTGGTGCAGCGCGGGTGTCGCGTAAGTGTTTTCGATGCCGGCGGTCCGAGACAAGGGCGCGGCTGTGTCGCCGCGACGTGGGCCTCGGCCGGCTTGCTGGCCCCGGGTGTGGAGGCAGAGCCCACGGAAGACGCGTTACACGAGCTGTGTGTACGCAGCTTGTCGCTGTGGGCGGAATTCGCGCGCGAACTCGAGGCGGCTTCACATGTCCCGCTCGACTATCGCGAACACGGCGCGCTGGTGATCGCACTCACTCGCGATGACGTGCGTCGGCTCGAGCACGCGCACCGTTACCACGGGCGATTGGGCACGAATCAGCGATGGCTCACGCGTGAGGAAGTCGGCGCACTCGAGCCCGATCTCGCCGCGACGGTGCTGGCCGCCCGGCTGCTGCCCGACGATCGGCAGGTCGATCCCCGTGCCGTGCTCGTCGCGCTGCGTGACGTGCTCGTGACTTCCGGTGTGGCCATCCACCAGCAGCGCATTGACGGTGTCTCGCTCGGCGGCGAGCAGCCGCGCGTGGTCGGTCAGAACCTCGATGTTCCGGCGGACTACGTGGTAGTGGCGGCCGGCGCGTGGTCGAGGCAGCTCACGGGCATTCCAGAGCCCTGGCGACCGGCGGTGCATCCGGTCAAAGGCCAGATGTTGTCCGCCGAGATGCCCAATGCCTCCGCGCTTCTGCGACACGCTGTGTTCACGCCACGTGTGTATCTTGTACCCAGGGGATCGGGACGGTTGCTGGTTGGTGCGACCGTTGAAGATCGCGGTTTCGACGAAGGTGTGACGGCTGGTGGGTTGCTGCACTTGCTCGACGGCGCGTGGCGCGCGCTGCCGGCGATTGAAGGAGCGCGAATCGTGGAAACGTGGTGTGGATTTCGTCCCGGTTCACGTGACGATGCGCCCCTGCTTGGCTTTCGCGACGATCGGCTCGTGTACGCCACCGGTCACTACCGGAACGGGATTCTCCTGGCACCGGCCACGGCCGAGGCCATTGCGTCTACTATCTGCGATCAGGTCGAACCCGAGTGGATCCGCAAGTTCGCGCCTGATCGATTCGACGAAGTGCCGGCGGCGTCATAACGCTGTTCGCTTCGTCGTCACCACTGCTTCTCAAGCCATGTCCGACGTCGAATCAGGCACACACGCTGTTGCCGTGACCATCAACGGCACCGCGATTCACCTGTCTCCGCCAACCATCGCCGCCACCATGGTGCATATCGGCGTGCCGATGGAGACGAGACATGTCGCCGTCGCCGTAAACGATGCGGTGATCTCGCGCGCGGCGTGGGCGTCGACGACGTTGGCGACAGGCGACTGCATCGAAATCATCACGGCGGTGGCCGGTGGCTGAGACACCAGAGGCGTTCAGCGATGCGTTCCTGCTCGGCGGTGAAAGTTTTGGCTCGCGACTTCTGCTTGGTTCGGCGGGCTATCCCAATCGCGGCACGATGCTCGACGCATTGGCGGAAAGTCAGACGGAGATCGTAACGGTGGCTGTGCGACGCATCGCGCTCAACAGTGATGGCGAATCGCTGCCGTCGTTGCTCGGTGCCCGCTATCGTCTGCTGCCCAATACGGCGGGGTGTTTCACCGTACGGGATGCGGTGCTGACCGCGCAACTCGCCCGTGAAGCGCTCGGCACACCCTGGATCAAGCTCGAACTCATCGGTGATCGCGAAACGCTGTATCCCGATATCATCCAGCTCGTGACGGCGGCGGAACAACTGGTGCGTGATGGATTCATTGTGCTGCCTTACTGCACCGATGATCCCGTTGCCTGTCAGCGGCTCGCCGATGTCGGGTGCGCGGCCGTGATGCCGCTCGCCGCGTTTATCGGTTCCGGACGCGGCGTGCTGAACCCAGCCACGCTGGCGTACCTGTGCTCGCGCAGCCCGGTGCCCGTGATTGTCGATGCGGGTATCGGCACGGCGTCGCACGCGGCGCTGGCGATGGAGCTTGGTGCGAGCGCCGTCCTGGCCAACACCGCGGTGGCGCGCGCTGACCAGCCGGTGCGCATGGCGGCGGCGCTGCGCGATGGCGTGCGCGCGGGTCGCGCGGCGCGTCTCGCCGGACGCATTCCCGAGCGGGAGTTCGCCGATCCGTCGAGTCCGGAGATCGGGATGATCGGGAGTTGATGATGTTCCACAGCCGCGCACAGATACACGAGCGCACTCACGAGTGCGATCATGAGCATGATGACGCGCCGGAACACGCGCTCGCACCGCTGCCGTCCTCATTGCTCGTGGTCACCGATCGTCATCGCGCGTCTGAACCGCTCACGTCGGTGCTCACTGACGCTGCACGCGGAGGCGCGCAATGGATTCGCGTCCGTGAGCCGGATCTCGGACTGTTCGAGTACGTCTCGCTTTGCCACGTACTCCTTGAGTCGGTGTCACACCCGCGCGTGGTGTGGAGTGTGCGGCCGCACGCGTACGCCATGTTGCGGACGGCGTACCCCGAGGTGCGCCTCGCGGTGCATCTGACCGGTCGGGACGCCGAGTGGACCGGTCCGCGAGAGTCGCTGCTGATAGGACGCTCTGTGCACGTGGAATCGGACGCAGACCGCATGCCGCTGCTCGCCAGCTATCTGCTGCTCGCGCCCGTGTTCGACACCGTCTCCAAGCCCGACGCCACGCCACTCGGCGTGACGGCAATCGGCGAATGCGTGCGACGAAACCATCAGCATGTTGTTGCACTAGGCGGCGTGACGGTAGATCGCGTCGCGACGTGCCGTGATGCGGGCGCCTCGGCCATTGCAGCATGCGGCGGAATCATGGAGTCGGACGAGCCCGCCGTACGAGTGCGCGAGTACCTCGACGCGTGGGACTCGTTCACCGTGCGGTGAGCGAGCAAGTTTCGCCCACACGCATGCCTGCATGTCACAACGCGGCGCGATCTCGAAGGATCGCGCCGCGCTGTGACGAACTGTGCAGACGTCCGGCGCGATTATACCGGGAACAGCATCTCGCGGTAACGCGGCAGCGGCCAGTACGTATCACCAATGGTGAGTTCGAGTGTGTCCGACGCCGCGCGAACGGCATCCATGGCTTCACGGCCGACCGTTGAGATGATCTCGCCCTGGGCCACGATATCGTCGTGCTGCGCTTCCGCCTTGGCGAGCACCTTGCTCAGATCGGTGCGCGCCTTCTGCATCGACGCCACGAGATTGCTCACCGTGTTCGCGGCATTGATGAGCGGCTGCAGATTGATGCCCGATGACGCCCCTCGACCGGCATCGGCCGCCAGGTCGCCGAGGTAGGTGTAGCACGCCGGCAGAATCTGCGTGTCCACCATCTGCTGCAGCGTGTGCATCTCGATGAGCAGATCCTTGTTGTAGCGCTCGAGCCGGATGTGGTAACGGCTATCGAGCTCCGGCGTGGTGAGCACTCCGGTGTGTTCGAATAGCGCACGAGAGGTCGGGTTCACCAACTCGGCCAGCGCTTCGGGCGTGCGGCGCATGTTCGGCAGCTCGCGCTTTCGCGCCTCCACAACCCACTCGTCGGAGTAGTTGTTGCCTTCAAAACGAATCGGGGCGGTGCTCTTGAACGCCTCCTGCACCACGGCGAGCACGGCGTCACCGGTGGTCTTGGCCGTCTTGAGCGCCTTTTTGAGCTCGCCCGTAAGCTCGCCGAGCGCTTCGGCGACCGCAGCCTGCAGCAGCATCACGGGAAACGCAATACTCTGCGAACCGCCCACTGCGCGGAACTCAAACTTCGCACCGGTGAACGCAAAGGGAGACGTGCGGTTGCGGTCGGTGTTGTCCTGCACCACTTCGGGCAGCTTGTCGACGCCAAGTTTGAGCATCGTCTGCTCGGCCGATCCCTTGCCCGTGTTGCCAGCGGCGATGTCGTCGCACACGTGCGTGAGCGACCGACCAAGGAACACGGAGATGATGGCCGGCGGCGCTTCGTTGGCGCCGAGCCGGTGTTCGTTACCGCTCGTGGCAATGCCGGCGCGCAACAGCGCACCATGTTTGTGCACGCCTTTGAGCACGGCCGCCAGGAACAGCAGGAACCGGAGGTTTTCGTGCGGCGTTTTGCCGGGCTTGAGCAGGTTGAGACCGTCGAGCGAGTTCTCCGAGGTGATCGCGAGCGACCAGTTACAGTGCTTGCCGGAGCCGTTGATGCCGGCGAATGGCTTCTCGTGCATGATCGCCTGCAGGCCGTGCCGCATCGCGACCTTCTTGAGCACTTCCATGACCAACTGGTTATGGTCGACGGCCACGTCGGTCTCTTCGTACAGCGGTGCCATTTCAAACTGGCACGGCGCGACTTCGTTGTGTCGCGTCATGATGGGCACGCCGAGCTTGTAGAGCTCCGTTTCCACTTCGCTGATGCACGCCTGCACGCGCTCCGGAATTCCTCCGAAGTAGTGGTCTTCGAGTTGCTGACCACGCGGCGGTTCGGCACCAACCAGCGTACGACGCGCCATGACCAAGTCGGGGCGCAGCGCAAAGTGCCCGCGATCGATCATGAAGAACTCCTGCTCCGGACCGAGCGTCGTGATGACACGCTGTACACCCGTGTCACCGATCAGCTCGAGCAGCGCCATCGCCTTCTCGGAGATGACGTCGGAGCTGCGCAGCAGCGGCGTCATTTCGTCGAGCGCTTCCCCGTTATAGCCGATGAAGACCGACGGAACGCACAGCGTACGCGTGCCGCCTTCTTCATCGATGAACACTGGACTGGCCGGATTCCATGCCGTGTAGCCGCGCGCTTCCCACGTGGCGCGCAGACCGCCCGACGGAAAGCTCGAGGCATCGGGCTCAGACTGAATCAGCTGCTCGCCCGAGAACTGCTCAATTGGCAAGCCGTTCTCGTCGAAGCCAAGGAATGCGTCATGCTTCTCGGCCGTAAGGCCGGTCTGCGGCTGGAACCAGTGCGTGAAGTGCGTGACCCCGCGCGAGATCGCCCATTCCTTGATCGCCTGCGCGACAATGGGCGCGATTTCACTGTCGAGCTTGCGCCCCAGTCGCACGGCATCCGCGAGCGACGCGTAGACGAGAGCCGGCAATTTCGTGCGCATCTGGCGCAGTCCAAACGTGTTGTCGCCGAAGAACGCGGAAGTGGGTAGCACGACCCCGTTTTCGTCCACTGGGCGCGGCGTGATGCGAACGCCTCGCTGTGTGATCTCGCGCAACACCGCAAATCGCGGATTAATCAAATCGATGGCCATGACCGGAGTTGGATGCAGAGGTGAGGGCGCGCCGAGCCGGACAGTAATCTGTCAGACTTCGCTCGCTGCGTTGTTCGCAGAAAACTAGTGACAAAAACACCTCATTCAAGGCATAATGCAGGGCACTGAACCGCAGTTAGTGCATTTACTGCACAGGATGAGAGTCGCTACCGTATCTGTGATACTACAGACGAAGAAAAACCGAAAACTATAACCTTTCAGTCGGTTATCCTAACGCTCCGGTTGCGGTGGCCCGGCCGTCAGTGCGTTTGACACGCGCTCGACCTGCCGATCGGTGCCGCCGAGAAGCAGCGCCACGAGATTTGCGGAGCGAATGAGCGTGGGCCGCTCCGGCCAGGCAACGGTGCTATCGCCCCGCGGTGCCGCGCGCGCGGAATCGAGCGTGGCCATCGCTGCCGAGGCCTGCGCCTCGCTGTCAAAGAACAGCGCGCGTAGCGTTTCGCGTCCGATCTGCCAGAGCCGCGCATCGCGAGCGATGCCGGGAATTCGCGTGATTGAGTCGACGGCGCGCGGACGGAGCCCCGACAACTCGAGCCGCTGCGCGACGCTGCATTCGTGCCAGAGTCCATCGCGCGGACACGCACGAATGGCCGCGACGATGCTATCGGTGATGGCGTCGGAGCCGGAGTCGGCCGCCACCGGCGCGGGCATCGACGATACGGCCGCGGAGTCGGCACCGACGGCCGCCGCGACTGGCTCCGCACGCTCCGCACGCTCCGCACGCTCCGCGCTCGAACAGCCGAGGACGATCAGCAACACCACAGGAATCATTCGCATGAGTGGCACCGAACCGAGAGTGATGTGAAGAGGCGCGTGTTCCCCTCTACATTGCATGACGTCGCGTCATCGAGGAACCAGCACTCGCCCCCGAATTTTGTGTTCGCTGATGAATAATGAATCTTGATCCGGCGCTCCTCAGCACCGCGAGTGGGCGCGGGTTGGTATTGGCCGGCCTGTTCCTGCTCGTCGGTGCGGCTACGTGCAGCTGGATCGCACCATCACGCGCGATCACCCGCCCCGTTCGCGCCGGTGCGGGGTTGCTGCTCGCGGGCGTTGCGGTGCAAACGTTCGGGCAGCTGCTGGCCTTCGAGGCGTGGGCGTCCGATGCATCGCCGTTGCGCGATACACTGGCGATGATCGGCAATACGAACTGGGGACACACGCGTCTTGCGGTCGTGTTAATATCGTTCGCGGGCCTTATGGTTTCCTTCACACGGTCACCGGCGCTCGACATCGGCGTGCGCCTCACGGCCGTCGTGCTGCTTGGCGTTCTTCCACTGCTCGGTCACGCCGCGTCCTCGAGTAACGTGCCGCTCGCGTACGGACTCGGCGTCGCACACGCCGCAGGCGCGGCCGTCTGGCTCGGCGCCCTTGCGCTTCTGGCACCCACCTGGTGGATGGGGCTGCACAACACCGTTGTCATGCTGCCACGATACGGACGCGTCGCGATGTTCGCCGCCCCGCTCGTAGTGGCCACGGGAGTATTCACTGTGTGGACGCGCCTTGAAACGCCGACACAGCTTCTGTCAACCACGTACGGGCGCCTCATCCTGGCCAAGACAATGCTCGTGGCGATCATACTGGCGTTCGGCGCGCGGCATCATCGGCGGCTCACCCGCCCCTTCGAGAGCTCGCGCGATGACAGCATCGCGCTCTCCGAATCGCGTGTGGACACGGCACACGCCGCGCGTCAAAGCCTGCTGCTGGAGTTGCTGCTCGCCGCACTCGTGCTTGCACTCACCGGCTGGCTCGGAGAGAGCGAACCCGCAACGCTCGAGTGACTACGATCCGCTGATGGGCCGCACGGTCGCCGCAAACGAGAGCGAAGTGCCGTCGCCGAATTGCAGCTGCACGGTGATCGGTTCACCAATCACCAGTGCACGTCGCAGTCCGCGCAACATGAAATGTTTGCCACCGGGCGCGAAGACCACCGAATCAGACGTCGGAACGTCAAGCGCGAGTTGCGGCGCCATGTGCACCAAACCGTCGTGCTCCATGGTTTCATGCAACTCAACCGTGTCGGCCACGGCACTGGTCGCGCCGACAATCTGCAGCGCGGTGTCGCGCGGATTGTGAATCGTGGCGTAACCACCCGTGGTTGCACCCGCTGCGCCGGCGCGAATCCACGCGTTGCTTGCCCAGACCGTGTCAGGAAGCGTCGCTGACGATGCACTGGCCGCACCCTCGCTCGACGCATCGGGCGCTGCGCACGCCGACAGCTGCACCGAGCCCAGCATGACGATCAGCACAACGGCGCGACGGGTATTGCGACGAATCCACCGAGCGGCAAACAGCGCCCCACTCACGAGCAATAGCACCGGCACGAAGAACGCCGCGCTTCCAAACCCGTCCATGGACGGAGAGCCACGGATGCCCGGCCCGTAGTCCACCACCAGCGCTTCGGTGATCGCGGCCGGCGTTTCGCCACTGTAGAACCGCACGGCAATCGCTTTGCGCAGTGAGTCAGCCTGCGGGCTCGGACAGCTGGCCAGCGAGAGTCCCGGACAATACGGGCTCATGAGATCGCGATACATCGCGCCCAGAGGCGCGGGAAGCGCCACACCGACAATCGAATCCTGCATTCACGCATTGGTTGTAGTTCAGCCGCGGTCAGCCACACGATGTGCTGCAGCACGCTTGCTGAAGTCTAGCAACGGAGCCCGGATTACGCCGCCTTGCCTGTGTCCGCCGCGAGCGGTTCCAGAATCTCGCTGGTCCAGCTGAGCGCGCCGGCGTAAATCTCGCCGATCTTGTCGGGGTTCACACCCATCTCGCGGGCAACCTCGGCGGCGCCTTCGAACAGTCCGAGCTCGTACGATTCGGCGAAGTTCAATGCATCCGCGTACGGGCCGGTGCGTTCCAGCAGCGCGTCCCTGGCCTCGTCGGATAAGGCAACGCGCCCCACGAGCTCCTCAATCGGCATGCGAAACACCGCGTCCAGCAACGAGAAGAGGCCCACCAGAAAAAGCGTGCCGGCATCGCGCCCCGACCCGGACAACATCTCGCACAGACGCGCCCGTTCCACCGCCTGCCGAACGAGATGCGCATCCAGGTCGGTGCCGCCGCGACGAGAGGCCGCAATCGCCACGGCCAGCCAACGCAACAAGGCATTCCGTCCAATCAATCGCAGCGCGTGCCCAATCGAAGTCACGCCCCGCGCACCGACCGAGGCGGAGTTCACGATGCGCAACAGCTGAAACGTCAGCACAGGGTCCACGGAAATCGCGTCTTCGAGGGCGCGGTCCTGCACCTTCGGATCACGCGCCTGCCCCATCAGACGAAGCGCCGAAATCGTGGACGATGGCAAGTCGCTCCGCGGCAGCGGCTCCGGGCGACTGAAATACGAGCCCTCGTACGCGTCGAAGCCCAGTCTGCGGGCCACCGCGAGTTGGCTCGGATCGTAGACGTGATCGGCAATGAGCAGCACGTCGCGATTCACTCGCGCGCGTGCCACGGTCATCGCCAACGCTTCGACATCATCGAGACGCACGTCGATGCGCACCCAGTGCGCGTACGGCAGCAGCGCGTCGGAGGCGTTGGGCGTGCGGGTGAGTTGGTCGAGCGCGATCTGTCCACCGGCCAGGCAATACCGCTCCAACACATCCATGACATGCGGTTCCGAGCCTATGTGCGGTGGAATCAGCGGAATCGTGTTTTTCGGGTTTGCGATCTCGACCAACTGTCCGAGAAAGTGCGCATCGGCACACGGGACGAACGCCTGATGATCGCCCCGGATGTTATCGAAAGCGCCGGTCAGGAAGCTCTTCGCGAAGTTGTCACGCCCCTCGGGCGTATCACGAAAGCGGATTTCGTAACCGATAAGTTCGCTGTCCCGGGAGAAGACGGGCTGGCGGACGACGCAGAAGTCGGACATGAATCTCGGAGGAGTGAGGGTGCGTAGGGGAGGATCGGCGCCTCGAGGAGTGGACTTGAGCGCGGCCACCCACCACTGTTCGCACGGGCCGGCACTCGTCGGCAATCATCATCGCTGGATCGTCTTCCCGGAGTGTCATGAGTCTGTCGTCGCTCGAAGGATCGCTGCACCGAGGCTGCGGCGGTCGATATGCGTTGCACGCCGAGCAGGTCACCATCCGATTGAGCGGTATGGGCGCCGAAGTCACACGGGAGTTTTTCCGCTGCGAGAAGTGCGCTCACGAGCAGCGCACCATCGAGCAGCGTGACGCCGCCGAAAAACAGGCCACCGAACTGATACGTGCGGAATACGGGCTGCTCACCCCGAAAGAGATCCGGCAGCTGCGCGAATCCATCGGGCTGACTTCGGCGCAGCTGGCCGACGTGTGCTACGGCACGCCCAAAGGCATCGTGGCCGGCTGGGAGAAGGGACGCTATCTGCAAAATCGCGATGCCGACGCGCTGCTCCGTAGCCTCAAGGACCCGGAGACGCTCGAGTTCCGGGCCGGTCGGGCTGGCGTGGTGCTGCCCACATCGGGAGACGCCGTGGTCTCCGCTGCTGCGTCCGACGAGGGCGAGAGCGCCGTTGCCGCGGCCGACGAAGACGAGCGCGCGGTTGGTGTGGCCACGACCGCCCACGCGGACTGACCGATCGACGTCGTTTCGGCCTCTGCCCTGACCCGTCGGTTCGGGGCCGTCACGGCGCTCGATTCCCTGACCGTGTCCATTCCCGCCGGCATCACCGGCGTGGTTGGCGCCAATGGCGCCGGCAAGAGCACATTCCTGCGCATTCTGCTCGGCCTGCTCGAGCCTAGCGCGGGTACGGCCGCCGTGCTCGGGCATGATGTGGTGCGCGATCGACGGCTCATTCGGCGTCTGGTGGGCTACATGCCGGAGCACGATTGCCTGCCTCCCGACACCAGCGCCGCCGAGTTTGTCATGCATCTGGGCCGACTCTCCGGGTTGCCGCCGGTGGCAGCCCGTGAACGGGCGGCTGAGGTGCTGCGACATGTGGGACTGTTCGAAGAGCGCTATCGACCGATGGGCACGTATTCCACGGGAATGCAGCAGCGCGTAAAGCTTGCGCAGGCGCTGGTGCACGATCCGCGATTGCTCGTGCTCGATGAACCGACCAACGGACTCGATCCCGCCGGCCGCGATGAGATGCTCGCGCTCGTGCGACGCACGGGCAGTGAGTTCGGAATCAGTGTGCTGGTGTCGTCGCACTTGCTGGGAGAGCTCGAGCGCACGTGTACGAGCATCGTCGCGATTGAACGGGGCACGCTGCGTCATCAGATCGCGGTCGATGCACTCACGAGTGAGATTCCGCAGCTGGCGGTGGAGATTGATGGTGATGCGGATGGTGTCGTCGGGGTTTTGCTGCGCGAGGGATGGGAAATTTCGCGCGACCGCACCGGGTTTGTGTTGACGTTGCCGAGCGGTGAACGGGAAACGGCGGCCCGGGCTGCGGATGCGGTGCGTGATGCGTGCGTGACCTTCGGCGCGGGCTTGTTGCGTCTTGAGCGCGGCCGCACCCGACTTGACGCGCTGTTCGCGGATCATGCGCCGTCGAGTGCGGGCAACGGGAATACCGTACCCGCGAGTGCGAGTGCGGTTACTGCGACACCGGTGCGCGCGACATGACGAGCACGATTCACGATCTCGGCTATCGTCGCTACGACGGCGAACGCTTGTCCACGCGTTCGGCGTGGAACGCACTCTTCGTGCAGGGGATGCGCACGCTGTTCGGATTCGGCCGGCCCGCGCGCGCGAAAGCACTGCCGGTGTTTGTGTTGGTGTTCTCGAGTTTGCCGGCCGTGATCAGTGTGTTCATCGCTTCGGAAACCGGCCTGCCGGTTCGGCATTCGGCGTACTTCGCTGGTGTCTCGATTCTGTACGTGTTGTTCGCGGCCGCGCAGACGCCCGAGTTGTTCAGTCGCGATCAGGCCAATCGCGTCCTGCCGTTGGTGTTCTCCCGTGACCTGTCGCGGTGGCAGTATGCCTCGGCGCGATTGCTGTCGGTGATACTGTCGCTGTTCGTGATGATGATCGTGCCGCAACTCATATTGTGGCTGGGTGGCATCGGCATGGCCGAAGATACGGTGGCCACGTTTCAGGACCGGTGGCCCGTGATCGGTCCGATCCTCGCCGTGTCCACCCTCGGCGGCGTGATGCTGGGTACGATCGCGTCGGCCATCAGCTTTATGACGCCGCGTCGGCACCTCGCAACGGCCGCCATTGTAGGATTGTTTATTGTGCTCGGCGCGGCGACCACTGCTCTGGGTTCTACGTCGGTGGTCGAGGCGAAGACGTCGCAACTTTTCAATCCGATTATGGTGCTTGATCTGGCCAATCGGCTGTTGTTCGACGAACCCTCGCGCCTGGCCGCACGGGCGGCGGCCAATCCGCTTTCCGTGTACATCGGCATGATTGCCGTGTACAGCGCGTTGTCGCTGGCCGTCGTGTGGTGGCGTTCGCAGAAGGTGGACGCATGAGTGCGCCGGGCATACCCGTACCGTTCGCCGGCGCCGCCGGATCGAAGGCGCCGCTCGTCTTTACCAATGCCTCGCGCTGGTTTGGTGATGTCGTGGCGGTCAATGACATCAGTTGTACAGTGGAATCGGGCATCACCGGTCTGCTTGGTCCCAACGGTGCCGGCAAGACCACGCTGTTGCAGATGGCGGCCGGCTTGTTGCCGGTGTCCGGAGGATCGGTGCGTGTGTTTGGCGCCGATCCGTTCGGTGATGTTGCCACCTACGCCAACGTTGCCCTGGTGCCGGAAGCGGAAGCGGTACCCGGTATGCTCACGCCGCGTCAGTTTGTCACCGCGCGCGCCGCGATGCTCGGCCTCGCGCCGCCGGCCGATGCCGCGCAACGCGCGCTCGCGCGCGTGCAACTCGAAGACTCGCAGGACCGCACACTCGGTGGATTCTCCAAAGGTATGAAGCAGCGTGCGAAACTGGCGGCGGCGCTCGTGCATGAACCAGGATTGGTGCTGCTGGACGAACCGTTCAACGGTCTCGATCCGCGACAGCGTGCGCAGATGATGCGTTTGCTCGAAGCGCAGGCCGAGTCCGGAACCGCCGTCGTGTTCAGCTCGCATATTCTCGAAGAAGTGGAGGGCATTGCGACGCGCGTTCTCGTGGTGGTGGCCGGCCGTCTGGCGGCGAGCGGTGATCACCGCGAACTGCGGCGGCTCATGACTGATCGTCCGCATACCGTGCACGTGCGGTCGAGTGATGACCGGCTGCTGGCCGGCGCACTGGTGAGCAATCCGTCCGTGCTTGGTGTGTCGCTCGACGAA